>DBXJ01000024.1 GCA_002309475.1 Bacteroidales bacterium UBA1215 | reverse complement strand
CCATATTAGAATTCGATCCTAAAATTTCCATTTGATTTTAAGAGGTCGTATTTTTCCTTGTCGAAACTGAACAATGAGGCTGTGCGGTGGGGACCTCTTGCCGCTTTCTCTTTAAGTGGTTTAAGAATCCCAATGCCAAGCATCTTGCGTTGGAAATTTCTGCGGTCAAAGCTTACGCCCAAGATGGCCTCATAAAGTTTTTGCAATTGTGGCATTGTGAATTTTGAGTCAAGAAGTTCAAATCCGATGGGTTCAAAATGAATAATTCGTTGAAGTTGCATGATAGCCGCCCTAAAAATATCCTTATGGTCGAATGCTAATTCTGGCATAGCATCTAAATCAAACCATCGTGCTTCTTTCGCATCATCTCCTCCTTTTATAGTTGGGACATACTTAACTAATGCCAGAAAGGCAACGGTCATCACACGCTCACGAGGATCTCTGTCAGGTTTTGAAAATACACCAAATTGCTGTAGGAGTTCTGTCTTGAGGTTTGTTTCCTCTAAGAGTTCTCGTGCAGCACATTCCTCAATAGTCTCGTCTTCTTTCAAAAAACCACCGGGCAGTGCCCAACAACCGGCATAGGGTTCAACACCTCGCTTTACAAGGAGCACTTTCAAATTAGTGCCATCAAAACCAAAGATAACACAGTCTGTAGTTACTGCTGGGTGGGGGTATCTGTAGCAGTATTTTTTTTCTTCTTTTTCCATTTTCTTCTCTTCTATTTATAGTGGTGCAAAAATACAACTTTTTTTGATTTTATTATTATATTGTGTAAAAAATACACAATATTTTATTATTCAATAAATCAGTACTATATATATTAAAACGCAAAGATATTTACGAAGAAGCAGAATCTCCATTGTATTGTTTGTGTAAAAATAACACCGATTTATAACTATTGCAACAAGTGACGTTTTTTATGCCGTTCGGCGATTGTAAGTAGGCGCTGTTTTTATAATCTGATTTTATGATATTATGACACATTTTTTTGGCTTTTGTCATCTTTTCTTATTTTTTCTCCGAAATTGTGTCATATAAACACAAATAAAATATGTATTTTCACCTGTATTATTCAAATATTTTATTGAAATTACAATTTTATATTATTGCAAATCAATACAATAAAATTATTTTGTCAAAATTACACAATGTTTGTGTTTTGTATTGAATTTTGTTGTTTCTTTGTGTCGCTAAAACACAATGAAAAACAAAACAACGGAGCAACCCGAAAATCCGATCAAAGAGTAGGGAACAAAAACAAAAAATATCATGAAAAGACTGGTTTTAATTATTTGTGTGATCTTATCAACTAACGTGCTGTGCGCACAAAATCAAATCAAATCGTCATCTTCCTATACGGACAGATATGGGAACACCACTACACGATACAAAGATGCTTACGGAAATACCGTTGCTACTTCAACTTCCTACACTGATAGTTATGGAAATACGACCACCCGCTATAAAGATGCCTATGGAAACTCAATCGGTTATTCAAGTTCATACACCGACAGCTATGGCAATACGACTACTCGTCACAAGGACGCTTATGGAAATACCATCGGTTCTTCAAGTTCTTATACGGATAGCTACGGCAATACGACTACTCGTCACAAGGATGCTTACGGAAATACAACGGGCACTTCAACCTCTTATACTGATCAGTATGGTACGACAACAACTCGTCACAAAGACTCCTATGGGAATACAACAGGCACCACAACTACCTATTGGAGATAAATCGGATATAATAAAAACAAATCAAAGTAATTTATTAATTATGAGAATAATAAATATTATATTCACAGTTGCACTGACTATGTACATGTATGGATGCGGCAGCCCCATTTCAGATAACAGCAAGGACGTTCAAAAATCCACGCTAAATGATGATTACTCTATTGACGAAAGTACGTATTCTGGCGATTATAATTGTGCCGAAGAAGATGGTTATGTGGACGATGTAGAGGCAGAAGAGTACGATGAAGAACTCGAATCTCAAGAGCTGGCACGGCAAGGAGATATGGCTTACTATGAGGTAATGGATTTAATCGCCACATACGAATATAGATTCGAGCATGCTTCCAGCAAATATGAGTTGGAACGAGAGATGGCAGATTTTGCTGATGACTTTGCGGAGTTCAGCAACAAATATACTGATTTTTCTCTTACACCATCTCAAGATGCAGACATATCTTCAGCATTTCAAGAGATTGGCTTTCTATTTGGACAACGATATGCTGAATTGGGGGCTACGAAAAGTGACATTGAATACATCCAAAGAAAATATTTTCAATTATGAAACCCATTAAGAACAGAATCCATTGTCCGGCTTGTGGCCGTGCAAAAATGCTCTTCGAGACACAGAAAAAGGCCGACACTTTCATCCAATTGTAGTGCAAATCATATAAAAACTATTTTACCATAGCCTAATTTGAAGTTTTGTATTTTCAAAAAAAATTTAAAAACTAACTTAAAAAAACGCATTAATCTTATGAAACGTTTCCTTTTAATCCTTGTAGTTGCCCTTTCATGTCTGTTTTCGGATGCACAAACCATAACGAAATATGTTTCAGCTAACTTAAACTTACGGTCTGGGCCGAGCACAAACTATTCAGTGATCACTACCATACCCAAGGGTACGTCAGTGAAAATATCCGATGACTGCGACTGTGCGTGGGTGCCCATAGAATGGAATGGCTACACGGGCTATGTCAGTTCCAAATACATATCAAACACAAAACCTGCCGTTTCCACCAACTACTACATTAATGTTGATGGACATAAGGTACAATCCCCCACATACTATCCGTCAAAGCCAGC
>DBXJ01000078.1:27812-36900 GCA_002309475.1 Bacteroidales bacterium UBA1215 | reverse complement strand
ATTTTATTCCATGGAACTATTGAAAAGTGATTGAAATTCTGTCATAGAATAAGTGGTATAGTTGTCAGGAATGGTAAAGTAACTGTCTTTTATTTTTTCTTTTTTCACTTTGGTGGCTTCCATGGTTAACTTATAGTTGTTGAAGTTGAATTGATTATACAATGCTATACCTTCTTGCGTCATGGGATTTTTTATGGTAAATATATTGGGACCATAAGCAATGTCGTTGGTGATATATGTCAAAGTTTCGGTAAGACCAAATTTTTGAGTGCTGTCTGAAGTTATTATTCTATAGCCTTTGCATTCATATCCGCAAATGTTTTTTGTGTCTCCGGTTTCTTCGTATTCAACATCAGGCATATTGATATTCAAAAGATTGTTCATTGTCTTCGTTTCTGAAATTGAAGAAACAATAGCACATGGCATGCCTGGAATGTCCAACAATATGATGAACTTGTCGGTGTCGCCGGAAGAAATAAAAGACATATTAAAGCCCATTATTTTGATGTCGCTGCGAGATTTATTACCTTGTACATAAACCGTGAAATTAGAGGGCATTTCACGGAGAAATTTTAGTTCATCTGCATTTTCAGTTTTTATTGAAAATGTAATTGTTCCATTAAAATTTGACGGATTGGAATTTTTTTGAGCACAGGCATTTTCACCCAATAACAATAGAGATAATAGCAGTGCTGATATAACAAAAATATTTTTCATCATTATTTAATTTTTTTAAACATTCTGTTCCAACGTATTTTTCCTTCGCCCCAGTCTTTGAATTTGTCCACACTGAGCCATGCGAAGTTGGCTTTGCCGACAATATGGTTTTCAGGTACAAATCCCCAGTATCTGGAGTCGGCAGAATTGTGACGGTTGTCACCCATCATCCAGTAATAATTCATTTTAAAAGTGTAAGAACTGCTTTCCACGCCGTTGATATAGATTTTTCCGTTTTCAATTTTCAAGTCATTACCTTCGTAGTTTTTGATAATGCGAGCATACAGGCAAATGGTGGAATCGTTTAATTCAACGGTGGCACCGGCTTGCGGAATGACAATCGGTCCGAAATTATCTTTGTTCCAACCATAGCGTTCGTCAAAGGGGAAAATGTCAGGTTCTACTACGCTGTCACCGGCAATTTGCGGTTCAATGGAAACAACATTCGGAAATGTTTTTATCATTTCCACTTGCGAAGGATGCAAATGATAAACAGTGGCATTGGGAGAGATAGCATATCGGTCTTCTTCATTGATGTTTAATTTCTTTCGGTTCGATTCGCTGATATCCATGCCATTGTGTACTACAATGTACATCAACTGTGCTTTTTCGGCTTGGTAGGCTTTTTTACCGTTGACATACAATACGGCTTGTTTGATAGAGAGTGTGTCTCCCGGTATGCCGACGCAACGTTTGATATAGTTTTCCCGCTTGTCAACAGGGCGATAACGAATTTGATATTCTTGTCGAATTACATCATATTCCATGCCTTCTTGGTAGCGGAAACCGTATTTTTGAAACAAGGAGGAATAGGGCACCCAGTCCCCGTTGCAAAAATAATATTGGTTGGCATAGTCTCTTGTATGTTGAAAGGCTCTTTTCAGATTTCTTAAAATAGCATAATAACTTTCACTTTGTCGTTCTAATGCCACCGTGTCGCCGTCAGGATAATTGAAAACTACAGCATCGTAGCGTTGTACATGGTTGCGACCAGGGAAACGGTAGTAAGGAAATTGTATTTTTTCGATATATGATTTGGTATATTTGGTCAGTGGCATTGTATGATGAACGAAAGGAATAGCCAATGGCGTTTGAGGCAGCTTTGGGCCGTATGCACTTTTGCTCACTGCCAAGTAATCACCGATCATCAAGGTGCTTTCCATAGAAGAGGTGGGTATTTTATAAAATTCGAACATAAAAGTGCGAATAATATATGCTGCCACAACTGCATAAATGATAGCATCACACCAACTTCTTGTTTTGGTTTTTACAGTTCTTCCGTCTTTTTCACCTTTAATAGGTTTTTTCTTGTTGATAGGATTGCTATGCCAAAATCCAAGTTCTTTTTCGGGAATAGTGTCTAAAGTATAGAAAGTGATATTTTTTGAAAATCCGAGGTATGGTACGCCGATGAAGGCAAACATGGTGATAGGAATGAGCGTGATATAGCGGGTTTGGTCGCACATACGTGCTGTTTTCCAAATCATCAACATAAAGGTGAAGACATTCAGGTAGGGAATAGCCAAAAATATCAACCACCAAAGCGGGCGTTGTATAACGCGTAGCCAAGCATATAGATTATAGAAGGGTATCAAAGCATGCCAGGGTGTGCGACCGGCTTTTTTGAAGATGCCATACAAACCTATAAATGTTCCGACAACGTAGATAATACAAAATCCTAATAAAAATCCTAAACTAAATGTCATGTCTGTTGTAATATAAGCGACCTCTATTTTTTATCTCTTCCAGACCCTGTGAGGTCGTTGCCATTGTCTGTAAGTTGCGATAATGCGTTTATATAATTATAATAACGTATGTAATTGGCAAAAATTATACAAAAGTAGCGGTTTTTTTAATAGATGAGGTGAAAAATATCTTCAATGATAAACTTGTCTTCTATATCGGGAATGTCGGGGGCAATGGTGCTATTGGCATTTGTCAGCAGTTCTTTAGCAGTCTTGACAGCTTGTAACTGTAGACAGTCGGTAGCTATTTCAATATTGCGGATACTGTGTTGCGATTCGTCAATATCAATGTCTATTTCTACATGACCCCACGGAAATTGTTGACTGATTTTAGTGGAGAAATTTTTCCATTTCCCATATAAAAATTCCTCGTCAGCAAAGGATTGTTGTAAAATTTGAGTTTCTTCTTTTTGAATAATATTATCAAAATCAATAACTTGACATTCTCCTTGATAGACTTGCTGAAAAGCATCGGTCAAATGTCGGATGATATTGTCGGAGGTGATGTCGGCTACTTCCGAAAGGTTGATAATGCGGCTGGCAACGGATTGAACACCATGTTTGGCAAGTTTTGCCGGCTTGATGGTAAGGTATTGCTGAATTTTGTCCACGTCAGTTTTAATAAGAATAGTGCCATGGTGGAGGTTTTGAAATTTACCTTTACTGAAGGCATTGCCGGAAAATTTTCTTCCTTCAAAAGTGAGGTCGTTGCGACCGGATATTTCTGTTGACAAGCCATAATGCTGCAATGCCGTCTGTATGACGTTTAACTGTTTTGTTACATTGTAATGGTCTTTGTCGGCGATAAAAGAAAAGTTGATATTGCCCAAATCGTGAAAAACAGCTCCTCCGCCTGTCTTTCTGCGGGCTAAAAATCCGCCTTCTGCTATCAATTTATCTACATTGCATTCATTATAAGGGTTTTGGTTTAAGCCAATGACTACCGTCTGTCGATTTTTCCACAAATACATGGTGACGGTGTTGTGAAGATTTTGATTTAACAGAAAATCTTCTACTGCTAAATTCCAATAGGGGTTGTCTTGATTGGAAATAATAATCTGAAGATGCGGATTCATGTTGTGTTATAATAAAAAAATAGTAGTTTAAAAAAACTACTATTTTTATTGTTTTTCAGTAAATTATTCTTTCATTTTTAATGCTTCTTCCAAAGTAATGCGTTTACCTGTGAGCACATCTACAAGAACGAATTTTTTGTTGCCCAAACCCAATTTGGCGGCATATTCTATTTGGCTGTTGCCGCTAATGCCGTTCACATCTTTAAAGGCATCTTGGCTGTGATATTTCATAGAAACAAGTTGTTGGCAGGCATTTTCTATGGCCACCAAGTCGGTGGAAGCAACTGCACCTACTTTGTCAACAAATGGCTCCGGAGCTTTGGAAGAACAGTCGCAAGTTTTTGAGATATTGTCCATTACATTGATATAAACCATTGGTTTGGCTTTGCTCAATACATAAGCATATTCTACTAAACGTTCATTGAAAATATCGTCTTCCATTTCTTTTCTTTCCGGAGTGAAAATACCTAATCCGCATTCTGCAATACATTTTGCACAACCGATACATTTGGTGGTATCTATCACAGGACCATTTTCGGTGATGGTAATGGCATTGGCAGGGCATTGTGATACACAACGCATGCATTTAACACATTTATCAGCATCATTGGTGGCAGGAAAACTGGTGGCGTGCATGGCCATTTTTCCACCAGGGGAGGCAAATCCCATAGAAATATTTTTAATGGCACCGCCAAAACCCGACCGTCCGTGTCCTTTGAAGTGTGAATAGACAATATAGCTGTCATAGTCGGCAAAATGGCTGCCGGTTTTCACTTTTGTATAGTGTCTTAATCCTTCTGCCGGATATTCTAATTCGTCTTCAGCATCCAATATGTCTATAGGAGCAAAGGTGAAACCATGTTTTTTGGCTACTTTGATATGAGAATCGGTAAAACGGCGTTCTCCAACATATAAAACATTGGTTTCTACAAAGGTTGCATTAGTTTTTTCTACCAACGGACGGAGCAATTCAGGATTGAGGATGTTGATGTTTCCATCTTCTCCAAAATGTACTTTTAAGCCGATTTTACCTTTGTTGTCTGCGTCCAGTGCTTCGTATAGTTTTAGTATGTTTTCCGGAGTGATCTCACTACAGAAATAAACGATGGATTCGTCGTCGTTGACTTCAATTTTCGGTTTTTGATTGCAAGATGAGCATACAATTGCTACTAAAGTGAGTAGTAATAATTTGATTTTCATTATTTTATAAATTTATTAGTATGTTGTTAATTATTTAATTTCAATTATTTTAATTCTCCAATGATATCTTTAAAGCAGAAAAATCCTTTTTTATCAATCAGCCATTGTGCCGATTTTACAGCTCCAATGGCAAAACTTTTTCTATTAAAAGCCGAGTGTTTTATTTCTATGCAGTCAAATTCCGATGTATAACTTACAATGTGTGTTCCGACAGTGTTGTTCAATCGTTGAGATTTGATAGACAGTTCATTGCTGTTGTTATTGGGTTCGTTAATCCAATTTTTTTTCTCGTCAACAATACTGATAATGTCATTGGCCAAGGTGATGGCGGTGCCGCTCGGAGCATCTTTTTTGTTGATATGGTGGATTTCTTCAATGTTTACATCATAGTCTTTGTAGCCGTTCATAATTTTTGCCAATGCCAGATTGAGGGCAAAAAACAAATTGACACCCAAACTAAAATTGCTGGCATACAAAAGGCTGTGGTTGCCATTAATACATGCCTGTTTTACTTGTTCCATTTGGTCGTACCAACCGGTGGTGCCGACAACAATAGGAATATTGTATTCAAAGCAGCGTTTTATATTGGCAAGCACTGTTTGCGGAGTGGAAAATTCTATGGCTACATCTGCCGATTTGATTTTGTCTAAATTGTTTTTCCAATCTTCTTCATCATCGATAAATGCAACAATTTGATGTTTGTATTCATTGGCGACTATTTCCACTTGTTCGCCCATTTTCCCGTATCCTAATATGGCTATTTTCATGTTAAAAATTAAATGTTAGATGAATGTTCGGATGTAAAGAGGTTTTGTAGTTGAATTGATTGTATTGCAAACCGGGCTGCCATCGTAAAGACAATTTGTCGGATATGTCAAAATGGAACAGGTGAGCGTCCACCACGGCATCTACAATATTGGCAGCATACCAAACTACCATAACTATAATGGAAATTTCCATAAATCGTTGATAATATTGCATCATCGATTTGATGCTGGCATCGGAATAGCCTCCTAATTCAGGGTCGATCAAACCGGTTTCTCCATTCAGACGATAGCGGTATTCATTTCTATATTTTACAAAATCCCGATTGAAAAAATAGATGGCGGTGCCTGCACCGGCAAAACCGGCATAGATAATCGGCAGTTTCCAATATTTCCCGTTGAAACATTGTCCCAATCCGGGTACAATGGCTGATGATATGCCGGCAAGGCTTGGAGAGTGAATGTTGAATTTTTTCTTGGCAGTAGCATTGGTGTCAATAGCAATTTCGTCAGCTGTTGCTGTTTGGGCTTGACAAATGTCGGGCATAGAGCAGGCGGCTATTGTCAAAAAACTGACGATAAATGCTATTGTTCTCATTATTTTTTTAAAAGTGCCAAAATGCGTTTGAGGTCGCTATTCGACTGGAAAGCGATTGAGATGCTGCCTTTTCCTTTTATATCGCGGCGAATGCTGACTTTGGCATTGAATTTTTCTGACAATATTTTTTTCGATTCCACTATGGCAGCCGGCAATTGGACTTTGTATTTGGTTGTTTGTGTTTCTTTTAGATTTTTTACCAATTCTTCCACTTGGCGAACCGACAAATCGTTTTTGATAATTTTTTGAACTATCTCCAATTGAGTTTCTTCATTATCAATGGCTACCAGCATTTTGGCATGTCCCATGGTGATTTGCTTTTCATAGATAGCTTTTTGAATTTCCATAGGCAAGTTCAATAATCGCAAGTAGTTGGAGATGACAGGGCGGCTTTTGGAAACCTTTTGGGAAAGTTCTTCTTGTTTGATGCCACATTCGTCTATCAAACGTTTGAACGAAAGGGCAATTTCTATTGGGTTAAGGTCTTCACGCTGAATGTTTTCCATTAATCCCATTTCCAACATTTGCATGTCGCTGGCGGTGCGGACATAAGCCGTGATAGTGTCCATGCCGGCTATTTTGCAGGCACGCAGACGCCTTTCTCCTGCAATGAGTTGGTATCTGTTACCCTTCTTTCTTACAGTGATTGGTTGTATAAGACCTTGTTGTTGAATCGATTCTGCCAATTCGTTCAAAGATGCTGTTTCAAAAGCACTTCTTGGCTGCCACGGGTTGGCATCGATTAAATCTATTTTTATTTCAGCAAATTCTTGTTCTTTGATTCTGCTTGGCGAATCGCTACTGATGAAGTCGTCAATAGAGATGCCGCCGAGAATGGAACCAATGCCTTTGCCTAAACCGCGTTCTTTGTCGTTTTTGTTCCCCATATTATTTCTTTCCGTTTTTTGTCAAGATTTCTCTTGCTAAATTCAAGTAGTTGGTAGCTCCTTTGGATTGTGCATCGTAAAGCAAAACAGGTTTTTGAAAACTGGGAGCTTCTGCTAAACGCACATTTCTATAAATGATTGTGTTGAAAACAAGTGTTTTAAAGTGTGTTTTTACATCTGATACCACTTGATTGGACATTTTTGTACGATTGTCGTACATGGTCAACAATATGCCTTCCAAACCTAAATCAGGATTGATATTGCTTCTTACTATTTTTATGGTATTGAGCAATTGCCCTAATCCTTCCAATGCAAAATATTCACTTTGTACAGGTATCAAAACCGTGTTGGCAAAGGTAAGTGCATTGACTGTGATAAGCCCCAACGATGGAGCACAGTCAATGATAATAAATTCATAGTTGTCAACAATGGGACTGACAGCGGTACGCATAATGGTTTCTCTATTAGGCATATCTTTCATTTCCAATTCGGCACCCACCAAATCTATATGTGCCGGCAAAATATCCAAATTCGGCACATCTGTTGCCATAATAGCTTTGTGGACATCTACATTGTTGATCATCACTTCGTAGATGCTATTTTCAACAGTGTTGATATCTACACCCAATCCCGAAGAAGTGTTGGCTTGAGGGTCCGCATCAATAATCAGGACTTTGTGTTCCAAAATGGCCAAACTGGCCGCCAAATTGATTGATGTTGTGGTTTTTCCGACTCCACCTTTTTGATTTGCTATTGCAATAATCTTTCCCATAAAATCTATGTTTACAATTTTGCAAAAATACAATTTTTTGTTGGATATTTTTATAGAAATAAAAAAATAATCTGTTTTGACAATTTTTATTTGCTGAATGTAACAATAAATGCAGTTTTAATATGGACAAAAAAGACAATTTCAAACAGGAAAAAGAAAAATGCCGCTTATGCGGCATTTTCTTTTTCTTATTTAAAACTTCTTAACGGCTATAACAGACATTTCTTCAAATACATGCATTATATTTATACTTGAATAGTAATCGTAATATATTATTTCCCCTTCATCAATCTCACCCCATTGCCCAATATCAACTCCTCTTGCAAAACATGACGCATAAGCTTTTCTTTTACTTGGCTCTGTTGCCGCATTGTCTATTTCGGTACTGCTCCATAACCATACTGCACCTTCATGAAATCCAAGTTGATTACAAGCTATTCGTTTCCATCCCGAATAACCTTCAAATTTGTCGTTCAATGAATCTCTCAAAACCCTGAATTCCAATATTTCCAATATAGCTGGCAAATACCATTCCGGTCCTTTTGCTCTGCACCATGGGGCAGCCTGCAAACGCTCAGGAAAACTCAAAGTGGTGTCATATCTTAGTTTCATCAGGCTGTCGGTATTCGCCTCTCCATCCAATGAATCAAAAGCATGGGCAAATTTCATGTCAAAATACGAACTATACATCAGTCCTCCTTCTCTGTCAAATGACATGATTTTTCCATGCTTGCCGTATGGTTTACCGTTGTCATAGCCTATGGTGTCGCTTAAATGCCATACAATACCCTCAGGTCTGTCTAAACTGTCATAATAAATGTCCAATAAGGTGTAGCCGGATATTTTGCTGAAAACAAAGGTAATGGCAGTGTCATTAGCGGTAAAAATTTCTTTCCAACCCACGCATTGTTCTACCCCTTGAATACGACCCGTATAGGCAATTGTATCTCCCGGCTCAAAGCCATATCGGCTTTCTGCTTTGCGTACTATAGGAGTTTTTGTTTCTAAAGCTTGTACCTTTATGGAAAAATTTCCTGCACCTGTTTCTGCCAACATTTTGATACTTTGGCTACCCTGTGTGGTCTGCACCTGTAAGAGATACATTTGCGGTGTAGCTACACCGATATGTATGGTATAATTTCCTGCAGACAAATTTGCTGTTTTATGTAGGTATTGTTTGCCAGACAAGTCATACAAAGCCATGCTCACTTCTTCATCCTGCGGCAATTGCAATTGCACGCTTGTCTGTCCGTTAAAAGGATTGGGCGTGTTCTGGGCTATGGAAAAAGCATTGGCATTTCCTTCCTGTATGCCTACCCAGTTGAATAC
>DBXJ01000078.1:0-27767 GCA_002309475.1 Bacteroidales bacterium UBA1215 | reverse complement strand
AGAAGACAAAGAAACATAAGAGTCGTCTGTATAACGGGCGGTAAAAGTAATGGTTTTGGTGTTTTGTGCCCATATATTACATAAAAGGCATAATACGATTACTATAAATAATAACTTTTTCATATTCTTGTTTTTTTTTAATTTTCCGCAAAAATACAATTTTTTGTCGGATGTCTTGCGTTTTTATTTGCGGCGGTAGGTACTGGTATAAACAGATACCCCTCCAGCCTCGGGACCAGCTCGGTAAATTGTGAACCGAACAACCAATTCCTTAGGAGTGAGTTCTACAATCTCCAACTTCTTCAATTCATCATGATTTTGATGATTCAAAAACACGGTGTCGTTATTGTCAGACATTGTCCACATATAATCCTCACAATTGTAATAAGCTGGAGGAATTACCTCTGCTATGGTCATTATTTCCACATTTGAATTACCACCTGCTTCAAACAACACGTCTCGCAAAGGAGGGTAGGGGTTGGTCTTTATTGTATCGTATGGTGCAGGCCATGAGTTATAGTAATACTCTTGGCAACTTTTGAACTTCCACGATCCTACTATTGACGGTTCTTCGTCTCTGCCGCATTGGAATGCCGTCAGCATTATGGCAGAAATAATAATGGCAAAGATAATTTTGATGTGTTGATACTTCATGGTACTATTGTTTTATATTATAAATTATGGTTCAAGACAATTTTAGACGAAAAAAATTTTTTGACGATGCAAATATACAACAAAAATGAATACAAAACTTATTTTATGCAAGAAAAATATTAATAGCGTATAATTTTTATTAATAAAAAAAAGCGAAACGAATTTCGCTTTTTTTTTGAATATGATGATGAAAATCAACTACATTAGTCTTCGTCAGTTTGAGATTCTTCGTAGGCTTTCAACAATGCAGCTTGAACATCAGCAGGAACTTGTTGATATTCGGCATATTTCATTCCGTAAGAAGCTCTGCCGCTTGTCAAAGAACTCAAAGAGGTAGAATATTTGTTCATTTCTGCCAATGGAACTTTAGCACGCAAAGTTTGGAATTTGCCGTCGCTGTCCATTCCCATCACAATACCTCTACGACCTTGCAAATCGGTCATAACGCCACCCATGCTTTCTGATGGTACATAGACTTCAACATCGTAGATAGGTTCCAAAATACGAGGACCTGCATTTTTAAATGCTTCTTTAAAGGCGTTACGTCCTGCCAATTTGAATGCCATTTCGTTAGAATCTACAGGGTGCATTTTGCCATCGTAGATATTAACAACAATATCGCGGGCATAAGAACCTGTCAAAGGACCTTCTTCCATCTTTTCCATAATACCTTTTAAGATGGCAGGCATAAAACGTGCATCAATGGCACCACCGACAATACAGTTGTTGAATATCAATTTTCCGCCCCAAGGAAGATCGTAACTTTCTGTGCCACGGATAGGATATTTGGTTTGGTTAGGCATGCCTTCGTAGTAAGGTTCTATCAACATGTGAACTTCTCCAAATTGTCCGGCACCACCGGATTGTTTTTTGTGACGATACATAGCTTCTGCCGATTTGGTGATAGTTTCACGATACGGAATCTTCGGAGCATAGTATTCAATAGCAATCTTGTTGATATTTTCAATAATCCATTTTACAATGTTTAAGTGTTGTTCACCTTGACCGGAAATGATGGTTTGTTTCAATTCTTTGGATTGTTCCATCAAGAATGTCGGGTCCGTTTTACGAATATCATTCAAAACAGCACCTAATTTTTCGTCTTCAGTATTGTCTTTTGCTTTTACTGCAGTACGGAATTTTGGTTCAGGATATTCGGTAGGTTCTATCACCATTGAAGGATTTTTAATAGAATTGAGGGTGTGTTGATTGTAAACGCTCTTTAGTTTGATAGTAGCTACAATATCTCCGGCAACAGCTTTTTCAACTCTTTCGCGGTTTTTACCTGCTACGCACAACAATTGAGATAAACGTTCTTTGGAACCATTTACACCATTTACCACATCCATGGCTTCGGTTACTTCTCCGGCAAAAATTTTCATAAATGAAACTTCACCGACGTGTTGTTCGATAGAAGTTTTGAAAACGAAAGCAGAAAATGGATCTGCTGCATTGCAATGTAATTCTCCGTTGTTGGATTTTACTATACGGAGTGATTCATTAGGAGCAGGGCAGTTGTTTTTGATAAATTCCATTACGCGTTCTATGCCTTGGTCGGTTTTGGCGGCACAGCAAAGAACCGGGAAAATACCTCTGTTTTTCAAACCTATCTTCAAACCTTTTATAATTTCTTCTTCTGTCAATGTGCCTTCTTCGAAGAATTTTTCCATTAATGACTCTTCGTTTTCAGCAGCATTTTCTATCAATGCAGATTGCAATTCCTCTGCTTTGCCCATTTCACTTGCAGGAATGTCTTCCACAATCATTTTGCCTCCGTTAACAGGGAATTTTAACAATTTCATTTGGAGCAAATCTATCACGGAGTCAAATCCGGTGCCGGCATTGACAGGATATTGGATAACGGTAACGCTACCGCCGAATTCTTCTTTCAAATCGTGAATGGTTTCGTCAAAATTAGCTTTTTCATGGTCTAATTGATTAACGGCAAAAATAACAGGCATGTTGGTTTTCTTTGTCCAACGCCATTGGATTTCTGTGCCGACTTCAACACCATTTTGAGCATTAACAACCATCAAAGCAGCGTCTGTAACTCTTAATGCTCCCACAACTTCTCCGACAAAATCGTCAAAGCCGGGACAGTCAATAATGTTGATTTTTACACCATTATGCTCTGCATACATGACGGTGGAATAGATAGAATTACCTCTTTCTAATTCTATATCACGATAGTCAGAAACAGTATTTTTATCTTCTATGCTGCCTCTACGACTGATAACACCACCATGAAACAACATCGACTCTGCTAACGATGTTTTTCCGGAACGAGAATTACCCAAAAGGGCAATATTTCTAATTTCACTTGTTTGATAAACTTTCATATATTTACTATTATTATTTTACGTTTTGTCGGCAGATATTCATCAAAATGGCTGCCACTTACTTCAGTTAATTTCTCAAAATTTAAGAAAGCAAAAGTACAAAAAATCACAATACAAAACGTTGTTTTTGATAAATAAATTTTTCTATCGTAAAAAATCTTGTGTCAAGGGGAATTTGCAAGCTGCAAAAACAATAAAATTGTTTTTTCTTGCGTTATATCTTTTATTGGTTTTTTATGAGGAAGAAAGTTATAATTTTCATATTGATAACAGCATCTGTCCTTCTTGGCTTCGGACAGCGGAAATACACTATCAGCGGATATGTAAGAGATGCCGCTAATGGAGAGGCCATGACAGATGTAAGCATTTCGTTTGCCGGTACTACAAAAGGTACTACCAGCAATCAATATGGATTTTATTCTATCACCGTAGAACAGGGAGATTATCAGTTGCAAGCATTTTTTATGGGCTATGCCACTTACGAAAAAGAAATTTCTCTGCATGCCAATATCAAGTTGGATATAGAAATGTCCGCCCGTTCCATTATGGGAAAGGAAGTGGTGGTGCAATCGCATCGATACGACGACAATGTGAGTTCATCTGCCATGGGAGTGCAAGTTGTGAATATAGAATCGGTGAAAAAAATGCCGTCCTTTTTCGGGGAGGCGGATGTGCTAAAAACCATACAATTGATGCCCGGCGTACAAAGTTCCGGTGAAGGCAGTTCCGGCTATTATGTGCGGGGAGGCGGCATTGACCAGAATTTAGTCCTTTTGGATGAGGCAACTATTTATAATACAGGGCATTTATTCGGTTTTTTTTCCATCTTCAATATTGATGCTTTGCGGTCTGTGGAGATGATAAAATCCGGAATGCCGGCTAATTATGGCGGTCGTTTGTCATCAGTTTTGAATGTAGGCATGAAAGAAGGCAATATGAAACGCTATGAAATTGACGGAGGCGTAGGTTTGATATTTGCCCGATTGTGCGTGCAGGGTCCCATCAAAAAGGATAAAGCATCGTTTTTAGTGTCCGCTCGCAGAACTTATATCGATGCTCTCATACAACCGTTTTTGCGAAAAGAATCTCCGGCAAAAGGAATGAAATTCAATTTCTATGACTTGAATGCAAAAGTCAATTGGCGGATCAACGATAAGCATAGAATTTATCTCAGTGGCTACTATGGTGCAGACAACTATGGATTTAAAAGTACAGAAGGAACTTTGAATGCAAAATTTATGTGGAAAAACGGTTCCACTTCTTTGCGTTGGAGTTATGACATCAGCAGCAAATTGTTTTTGTGTACTTCCTTGTTGTTTAGTGATTATGATTTTTCTACCGATATGTCGGCAGATGTGTATGAATTGAACATTAAGTCCGGCATAAGAGACTATAGTGTAAAATCTGATTTAACCTATTTGCCGGTGGCAGGCAATACGTTGAAATTCGGTATGAATTATATTTTTCATCAGTTGAGACCGAATACTTATAGTGCTTATGCCGGTTCGTATTTGGATATTGCCTCTCCGAGCAACTACTATGCTCATGAGGCTGCCTTGTATGTAGATGAATTGGTGGATTTGTCCGATTTTATTCGTTTAGATATCGGCTTGCGGGGTTCTTATTTTGAGCATATCGGCAAATATACTCGTTATATTGCAGATGAATTCGGCAATGCAGTAGATTCGGTGATGTATAAAAGCGGTGAAAAAGTGAAAGATTACTGGGGCTTGGAACCGCGTGTTTCGCTGCGTTTTTTAATAGATAAAACTTTGTCTATCAAAGCATCATATATGCACAATTATCAATATTTGCATCAAGTGGCATTGTCGTCAATATCTTTGCCGACAGACGTTTGGATGCCAAGTTCATACAATATAAAACCTATCATTGGAGATCAATATTCAATAGGCGTGTATAAAAATTTCAAACAAAACATGTTTGAAACATCGATTGAATTCTACTACAAAAATATGAAAAATCTGACAGAATATCGGGAAGGGTATTCTCCATTGACAGAAGCATCAAGTAGTTTGGATCAGCAATATACTCAAGGAACAGGCTATAGTTATGGAGTTGAATTTTATCTCAATAAGACTATTGGTCGCTTTACAGGTTGGGTAGCTTATACGTTGTCATGGTCAAAAAGAACTTTCCCTGAGATTAATGGTGGGGAGGAATTTTTTGCCCAAAACGATCGCCGCCATGATGTGTCTATTTCCTTGTCGTACGAAATTTTGCCAAATCTTACAGCTTCTGTAGTATGGGTATATGCTACAGGCAATACCATGACAGTGCCGGTCGGATTTTATTTTATGGGCTATAATTTGATAACGGAATACAGCAAAAAAAACGCATTTAGAGTCGATCCCTATCATCGTTTGGATATTTCAGTGGACTGGGTGATTAAACGGACAGAACGTTTTGAACATGCATTGAATTTTTCAGTTTATAATGTTTACAATCGAAAAAATCCATTTTATATTTCCATTTCTTCCCAATTGAATGCTTCTACATTAGAACTCAAAAGTACTGCCTATCAAATGTCATTGTTTCCCATTTTGCCGTCAATTTCATGGAATTTTAAATTTAAGTAGTGATGAAAAAAATAGCATTTTTTGTATGGATAACTGTTGGCTTATTGGTTTCGTGTGAAACACCCATTTCTATCACTTTGCCCGAACATTCCACAACAACGGTAGTTGAGGGATGGATTGAAAACGGACAGCATCCGGTTGTTATAGTTTCTCATTCAATGGACTATTATTCTTCGGTAGGAATGGATGCCATATTGGCAAGTGTGGAAAAAAATTGCATTGTAAAAGTGACCGATAGTGACGGCAATGAGGAACAGTTGCAGTTAGGATTCACCTACGACCATATTTTCGGCTTGTTGAATGCAGCCTATGTCGGCAAGTCTTTGGTAGGGCAGCCGGGAAAAACCTATTATTTATATATTGAAGATACTGCCGGCAATATCTATACTTCAACCACTACCATTCCGCAAAATACTGTACAAGTCGATTCTGTGAAAATCAATATAGAACATCCGGAAGATACTACAGCATTAGGTAGAATTTATTTCACCGATAATAGTTCTACCTATGATTGTTATCGATTTTTTACTAAAGTGAAAAATCTGGATGTCATCTATACGCAAATTCTATACGGTTGCTACGATGATTTAACTTTCAATGGCAAGCAAATGAATTATGAAATGATACGAATGCCGATGAGTAATTTAGATGTATCTGCTATGTTAGGTATTGATGCAGAAGAATACGGAAGAATGTATTTCAAAAAAGGGGATACCGTTTATGTTAAATCAACTATCACAGATACAGCTACTTTAAATTATTGGTTTCCTATGCAGGTGGATATCAATATGATGATGATGCCTTTTAGAATATCGGGTACATATCCTACCAATATCACCGGTGACAACGTGATTGGCATTTGGTCAGGTTATCATGCCCGCTACGATACATTAGTATTTGAATAATATGAAAAAATTATTGTTTACATACGTGTTTTTGTTCTTTGTTGTGTTGTCATTGGCACAAACAGCCAAATTAACAGCTTTTAAAAACAAAGTTGCCAATGGATATCATTTTTGGTTGTACGAACCTTGTATAGATACTTTGTCCGTTGAAAACAAGCCTTTAGTGTTGTTTTTGCATGGTGCCAGTCTTTGTGGGAACGATTTAAATCGAGTGAGAAGATATGGTTGTTTGAATGCCATAGACATGGGTAAAAAGATAGATGCTTTTATTCTTGCTCCGCAGAATCCGGGAGGTGCATGGAATCCGGATAAAATTCAAAATATTCTAACTTGGGTATTAAATAATTATAGTCGAATAGACACCAATAGAGTCTATGTAATAGGCATGAGTTTGGGTGGCTATGGTACTATGGATTTTGTGGGCACTTATCCTGAAAAAATTGCCGCTGCCATGGCATTTTGCGGCGGGTGCACTTTGCGGTCGTACGAAAAATTGTCGCAATTGCCTTTGTATATTATTCATGGCACCGGCGACAAGGCGGTTCCCGTTTCACAATCTCGAAAAGTGAGAGATGCATTGGTGAAATGTTGTGATACGAACTTGTTGGTTTATCAGGAATTTGCCGGAGCATCCCATGGTCGTTTGGCAAGAATGTTTTATTTGAATGAAACATATCAATGGTTGTTTTCGCATTCTTTGAGTGATACTATTCGACAGGTAAATCGTTCTTTGTCTCTTACCAATGCCATGCTGGATGGTGTTTATAAAGATTTGGATAAAACAAATAGTAAATATGAACTTGTTCTTAATGGTGTTTCACAGTCAACTACAAATACAGACAGTCTTAATGTAACTACTAAAGAGGAAAATGATACTATTGCAGCCACAGAAGATATCAAGTCCAAAGTAGAACAAACCAATGATAATACATTGAAAAACAATTCCAATCAATATTATACCGTCAGAAAAGGAGATACTTTGTATGCCATTGCAAAACGAAATGGGACTACGGTTAGCAAACTTTGCAGTTTAAACCATATCACAGAAAATACCATCTTACAAATTGGTCAAAGATTAAAAATAAAATAATTTTGGCATGTTAAAAATCAAGAGGCTGTATTTTGTTTAATACCGGTCTTGTATGATGATTTTATTGTTGAAAGATTTCCGCTACTTCTTTGTTGCTTTGTTCAATAAAATCTAAAAATTCATCCTTTCCGAGTCCTGTTTCTGCAGAAGTGATAAAGTAATAGGGGAGTTCTTCCCATTCAGCACTCAAAGTGTCTAAGAATGTCTGTACATTGGTTCTTACTTTTGTACCGCTAAGTTTGTCGGCTTTGGTAAAGATGAGCACAAAAGGAATATGGTTTTCTCCCAAGGTGCGTAAAAATTCAAGGTCTATCTTTTGTGGTTCTAAACGACTGTCTATCAAGACACACATGTAAACTAAATTTTTGCTATGCAGAAAATAGCCGGCAATCATTTCGTTAAAACCCTCTCTAATGCTTTTGTTGATTTTGGCGTAGCCATAGCCGGGCAAATCTACCAAAAACCATTCTTTGTTGATTAAAAAATGATTGATAAGTTGGGTTTTACCGGGTTTGGAAGAGGTTTTTGCCAACTTGCTATTGTTGGTAAGCATATTGATAAATGAAGATTTGCCGACATTGGAGCGACCAATAAAGGCATATTCCGGCATTCTCTCTGCAGGACATTCTTTCCATGTGGAACTGCTTTTGGTAAAAATAGCTTCCTTAATTTGCATCTTTCTCAGTTTTTGATGTACAAAATTTCTCTTCTATTTCGTCAAAAAGATGATAAATTTCATCTAAATGGCTGGCTGTCATCAATTTGATTCTATATTCTTTAAAATGGTCTATATCTTTAAAATAGGTTTTGTAGTGTTTTTGCATGTTGATAATGGCATAGTGTTCTTCTTTATATTGCAATGCCAATTGCAAATGATGTTTACACATGTTCAATCTTTCTTTTATAGTCGGCAAAGGAAGTTCTTTGCCATGAAAAATAAGCGATTTTGCTTGTGCAAAAATCCATGGATTGCCAATGCTTCCTCTACCAATCATTACTCCGTCAACGTGGTAGTTGTCAATGGCTTGTCGGGCACCTTTGGCACTTACAATATCTCCGTTGCCGAAAATCGGTATGTGGATGAGCGGGTTTTGCTTGACAGCACCTATCAAAGTCCAATCGGCATTTCCTCTGTACATTTGTGCACGCGTGCGACCATGAATGCTAAGGGCGGCAATGCCGGCATCTTGCAATTTTTGTGCAAGGTTGACGATAATTTTGTTGTTGTCGTCCCAACCTAAACGAGTTTTGACGGTAACCGGCAATGGCACCGCTTTGACAATGGCGGCAGTAATTTTCACCAATAAATCCGGATTTTGCAACATGCCCGATCCACCGCCTTTCCCGACTATTTTTTTTACCGGACATCCCCAGTTGATGTCAATGAAATCAGGTTGATACGAAGCTGCAATTTGTGCCGCTTCTACCATCACGGTTTCTTGATTGCCGAAAATTTGTATGCCAAAAGGTCGTTCTCTTTCGTCAAATTGTAATTTTTTCTTGGTCATTTCCACATCGCGTATCAAAGCATCAGAGGCGGCAAATTCGCTAATGGTAATGTCTGCACCATTTTCTTTGCATAGCATTCTAAATGCTCTATCGCTTACTTCCTCCATAGGAGATAGCAAAAAAGCAGGCTTGTCAATCTCTATTTTCCCGATGTGAAATTTATCCAATTTGGTAATATTTGTTTGTTAATTTTATTTTTTCAATGGCAGTTTGTAGTTCTTTGTTTTGTTCTTTTTGCAATTCAGGGTCATCGTTGATAATACATTGTGCCATATTTCTGGCAGAACTTATCAATAATTCATCTTCGGCAATGTTGAGTAATTTAAAGTTCAACATGCCGCTTTGTCGAGTGCCGGTAATGTCGCCGGGACCTCTTAGCTTTAAATCTACATTTGCCAATTCAAAGCCGTCATTGGTATTGAGCATGGCTTGAATTCTAATTCTGGCCTCTTTGCTTAATGAAAAATCGGATATGAGTACACAATAAGATTGGTCGCTGCCACGTCCTACACGACCACGTAATTGGTGCAATTGCGATAAACCGAAGCGTTCTGCATTTTCTATCACCATCACGGTGGCATTGGGGACGTCTATGCCGACTTCTATCACCGTTGTCGCCAGCAAAATATGTGTTTCTCCTTGCTTAAATTTATTCATTTCGGCTTCTTTTTCTTCACCACTCATCTTTCCATGCACACAGCCGACTTTGTAGGTGGGTTCCGGATAATATTTTTTAAACATTTCGTAGCCGTCCATCAAATTACTCAATGTCAGAGTCTCCGATTCCTGTATCAATGGAAAAACAACATATACTTGTCGTCCTTGTTGGATTTCTTGCTTTAGAAAATGGTTGATTTTTTCGCTGTCTTGTTTGTAAAAATGCAGGGTTTTAATCGGTTTTCTGCCTACCGGCAGTTCATCTATTACAGAAATATCCAAATCGCCATAAACGGTCATTGCCAATGTTCTGGGTATAGGTGTCGCCGTCATTACCAGCACATGAGGAGGCGTTAAATTTTTCCGCCAAAGTTTGGCTCTTTGTTCTACACCAAAACGGTGTTGTTCGTCTATGACTACAAATGCCAAATTTTTAAACAATACCTGATCTTCATACAAAGCATGCGTTCCAATAAAGATTTTTATACTCCCTTCTTCGGCTTTTTTCAACAATGCAGTTCTTTCTTTTTGTTTGGTGGAGCCGGTTAAAAGGCCGATTTCTATCGGCATATTTTTCAATAGTTTGCAAATGTTTTGGTAATGTTGTTGTGCCAATATTTCAGTAGGTGCCATCAAACAGCATTGATAGCCGTTGTCAATCACCAATAGCATGAGGAGTAGGGCAGTGATGGTTTTTCCGCTTCCTACATCTCCTTGCAGGAGTCTGTTCATTTGCTTGCCGGACAAAAAGTCGGCTCTAATTTCTTTTATGACTCGTTTTTGTGCATTGGTAAGCGGAAATGGCAAATATTGCTTGTAGAAAGTGTTGAAGAGGGTACCCACTTTGGGCAAAATATGCCCGTGGTGGCTCACTTTTACCGATTGATGTGACTGTAGGAGTAATAATTGCATCAAAAACACTTCCTCGTATTTCAATCGGCGAATAGATTGCTCTATGTCGCTGGCAGTTTGCGGAAGATGTATTTTACGCATTGCACTCTGTTTGTCTATCAAATGCAATTTTTCCCGAATATATTGTGGAATGGTTTCTTCTATTTGCTTGTAGTAGGTTTCTATTGCAGTGTGGCAGAGTTTGTAGATTCCTCTGCTATCCAGACCATACTTTTTGCATTTATCGGTGGAATTGTACATTGGCAGGAAGGGCACATTGTTAAAAGTATTTTTTTCTTCTGTGCTGATTTCGGGGTGGGTGATATTGATAGTTTGGTTAAATTGAGTGGGTTTGCCGAAAATGATGTAGGTTTCGTTTGTTTTCAGCATATCGCTGAAGTATTTTATATTGTTAAACCATACCAACATAATGCTGCCGGTTTCATCATAAAATTTTGCCACTAATCTTTTCCCTCTATTTTCTCCCAGAATACTCTTTTCCGATATTCTTCCTTTCACTTGTACGTAGGTATTGATATTATAAGGAAGGTCTTTAATCTTGTAGTATTTCGATTTGTCAATATAGCGATAGGGGAAATAGTTCAGCAAATCTTCTATGGTAGCAATATTTAATTCTTCCCGCAGAATTTCTGATTTTTTTTCTCCAACCCCTTTCAGATAGGTAACGGAACTATGTATGGTAATATCACTCATTATTTTGCAAAGATAATGCAAAAAAGTTTAAAAAATGAATTTCTTTGAGAAAAATATTAACAAAAAAAAGAGAGTACTTGTTGTACTCTCCTTTATTTTTTAGTAATATTACGTTGTTAGAACTCCCATAAATCTTCTTCTTTTACACGAAGTTCTTCTTTAATTCTTTCGGCTTCTAAGGCTTGGTCTAAACCATTGACAATATATTCGTTGATTTTTCTGTTGTCTTGAACATTTTCTTCACCTTCAATAAAACTTGAGAAGTGTCTTTGTAGAAATATGTCGTCATAAGTTCTTCTTTGTGCATTGTTTTTCTCATTGAAGACTTCTGTTACAGCAAATACATCACGAATTTCGTTGTAGTAAATATAACCGAAATTTCTCCATCTTCTGTTGGTAACCGGTGCTAATTCTTCTTCATCTTCGTCATCAGATGAAGCGTAACTATCTTCATTAGCATAACTTTCTGCAAGTGATTCAAACCAGAACATCGGGCATAAAGTCATAATTCTTTGGTCCATAACAGAACGTTGTTTGTCAATACGCCATTGTTCTTTCACTTTGTAACGGAAAATTTCTGCAGGTCCCCAAGCAATGAACAATTCTATTTGACCGGTATCTTCACCCCATTCGTTATAAAGAGGTTGCACCTTTTTTTCTCCCATATTGCTCATCAAATCTGCTGCGGATTGCGGAGTGGTTACATACTCATCGTCATAGATAATCAAAGGTCTAACATTTGCTTCTGATGTGTCTATAGCGTCCAAAATCGTAGCCATTAAACTTTTCCAATTGCCTTTTTTCTCTTTTGGATAGTATAACGGATGATTCATTTTTTCACGTAAATCAATAACTCTCCATATCAATTTGGCATAAAGAACGTCTGCTTCGCGAGGATCGATCAAATTCATCGGTTTGCGTTGCGGCAGTTCAATCTTTTTGTAAGTGCCATCAATAGGAGCTCTTATTGGTTCCATGACTGTAGTTTGACCCTCTTTTGTGGTCTCTGTTTCGCTGTCAATCACTTGGCCGTAAGACCAGAGCATTGAGCAAACAAACATCATTACAAAACTCAACCTTTTCATAATATTACTTTTTTAAATTTTTTTTACTTATCGAATACGCACTGACAGAGGTCTTTGAATAGCTCTGTTACCGGCTTCACTCTTGATTTTAATATCTGTGAATTCAATAATGGTACCGGATGATGCGGAACGTATCTTAGAGATTATTTGGTCGGAAAAACGTCCTCCTTGAACCGTGATAGGAGCATCTTCAACACCACCTTTTACAAATGTTGCTTTATAAGATATTACACTCCATCTCAATTCAAAGTTGAAGTCCGGCGACATTTTGGCAACTATCATCGGGTTAGCCAAAATAGCGTCTTTTGCTTGTTTACCACCGGTAATGTTACCACCGACAAAGATAGATGGTTCCGGAACGGTTTTTACACGGAAGGTAGTGGAACCCATGTTTTGGGTTTTACCTCCACCAACATCTGCAGATACGCTTACTGTAATATCTTTACCGGATAATGAAGTAGGAACGGTAACGATATATTTACCACCGCCTTGGCTGGTAGCAGTTGCGCCACCCCAATTGATACGCAATTTTTCCGGGGCTACAGGTGCTGCTATTGATACAGGATTTCCTATAGTAGCATAGAATACATTCATTTTGTCTGCTGCTACAGCTGCCGTAGGTTTGGTAACTGTGTAAGAATCGTGGAATGGATAGTATTTATCGCTTCCGTCCGGTGATATAATCTTAATCAAACCGGCAAATTTTTGTTCACCTATACCACCTGTTGGTATTTGAAGATGTACAACACCTTCTTCTCCTTCAATAGCTGTTAATTTTGGAATATCAGCTTCTGTGGCAGTATCTCTTCCTTGTGACCAATAAACGGTCGGATTTTCTCTGGAATCGTATGCAGCTACAATAATGTCTGCTTCATATTTATCGCCTGAGAAAACTATTTTGCTGTTAGGAATAACTTTTGCTTGTACATTGTCGAATTTGAAACTACCTGCATCAATTGAAGACATCAAATATTGAACAGATTCAAATTCCATATTCTTTACTTCACCAATCAATTTGTTGATTAAAGTGTAGCAAGCAGCAGCTACTAATTCGCTGAAATTGTGTTCTTCCCAACTTTCTTTTTGACCATCTGCATTTTCATATTCTTGTTCTATGGTCAAACCATTTGGCAAAGTAAAAGCTGTATCGTCAACTATTTTTACTAATTCTTTTTTATAGTTGGCAATTTGTTCTTTCATTTCTTTAGCCTTGCCTTTATGGATAAAAAAGTCTGTAGGTTTGTCAAAATTATCCTTTGCTTCCAAATCTTTCAAAGACATCTTTGCAGCTTGATCTACACTGATACCGTCAACAGCAGCATGCATTTCGTATTTGGTTTGTTGTAAATATTCAACAAGCTTTTTAGATGCTTTGCGGATAAGTTTGGCTTTATCGTTATAAGGTTTTACTTTATCAGGTGAATTTTGTTCTTGTGCATCAAATTGAGCATAAGTTTGATCAACTTTTGAAGTGAAGTTGGTCGTAGTTTGCTCAAGGGCGTCGTTAACGTTGACGAACGCATCCAAGATGACCTTTGATACATTCAAAGCCAACATTGCCGTAAGCACAAGGTACATCATACCTATCATCTTCTGTCTCGGTGTTTCCGGACAATTTTTTGCTCCCATATTATTCTTTTAATTTAATTATACAACTTCTTTTTTTATACATTAATTATATATATACTATTTGCTGGTCATGGCAGCTAACATATTGCCATAAACATCATTCAAACGGCTAACATTCTTAGTCAATTGGTCAACTTGTGCTTTATATGCAGCAACAAATTCTGCCGATTGTGCCAAATTGGTAGCAGCGTTCTTCATTTGTGCGTCTAAATCTTTAGATGCGTTTAATGTATTTTGTGTATTTTGAAGTTGTAATTCATATGCAGCGTTGATAGCAGATAAATTCTTTGATAAACGTTGTACACCGTCAATATAACCGGTTTCATCGTTCATAGTCTTAACAGTTTGTTCATATACGTTTGCTAAGTTTTTAACTGCTGAGGTAGCTTTTTCTACTTGTGCAAAATATTCACCGGCAGCATTACTGTTTGCTCCTAATGATTCTGCTGTCTTTTCGTAGGAAGCTCCTAAATTACGTACTGATTCAGCGGCTTTAGACAAATTTGATACATAATTGTCGGTTGCAAGAGATGCATCTGAAAATCCTGACAATTTCTTTGCATTTTCACCTAAATTACGCATACCGCTAGCCAAACTTTCTAGTAATTCTGGTCCTATTTTTGCTTCTTCCAAAGCATTGTCTAATTGTTGAGTAATAGTACCTTGTGGTGCTTTTTTCTTATCTTTTTTGTCTTTTCTTGCTTGTTCTTCCTCTTCTTCACCCAAGGCTAATTCAGGATAAACCAATGCCCAGTTATAATCTTTGTGAAGCGGCTCAAATGCTGAGAAAAAGAAAATTGTTGCTTCAGTAACCATACCGATAGTCAAAATAACTGTAGCACCCGGCCAGTGTGTAATTTTAAACAAAGCTCCTAAAATTACGACTGAAGCACCCCACCCATACAAGTAGGCCATAAATGTTTTGTACTGTTTACTTCTTACTAATTCATAAATACCCATAATTACTTTTTTTTATTAAAATTGTTAATGATTAATATTTTATTTTCTAATTAAAATTCTACTAATAAACGTTTGAAGAGGTCTTTTCACTGTCACCTTTAACACGTCCTAAATAACTTTGTACACAACGGAAACCGATGTAGCATTTGCCGGTATCTTGATATTCGTAGGTACGAGCTTCGTTGTGGATGTAGTAGCTGATATCTTTCCAACTACCACCACGGATAACTTTACGTTTCAAAGCTTCAGGATCGCTTTTCTTTGCATTGTAGGTGAATTGCATATTCAAATCGTGAGCAAAGTTGTAGGCTGATTCACTATATGCATCTTCGCACCATTCTGCAACATTGCCGGACATATCATACAATCCCCAATCGTTTGGATGATAGTGTGCAACAATAATAGGGTAGGTACCGCCATCTGCACAATAGTCACCTCTTCTTGGTTTAAAGTTGGCCAAGAAACATCCGTTTTGGTTCATTGTATAAGGACCACCCCATGGGAATGGATCTAAATCTCTATCACCTCTTGAAGCATATTCCCATTCTGATTCGTTAGGAAGACGGAATCTGTTTTCGTATGCCCAATTTTTCTCAGAAATCAAATAAGCATTTCTAATGTGAGTTCTCCATGCACAGAATGCTTGTGCTTGTTTCCAGTTGACACCGACAACAGGATAGTTGTCATAAGCCGGATGCCAGAAATAACTTTCTGTCATAGGTTCGTTGAAGGAGTATGCATAATCGTGCATCCAGCAAAGTGTATCAGGATAGATATTTACACTTTCTCTTCTTAAGAAAGGTTTGCGTCCTTGAGAGTAGGCAACAGGACGGTTGGAATACATACCTTGATCTTCGGTTTGCGGGTCGATATTGTCAAAATCTTTGAATGCTGCACCCATCACATCCGGATCTTCTTCGTCACGATAGTTGCTTCTGTCAGTCCACCAATATTCAAAATTCATCACTTTGGCATTCAAATCTACCATTTTATAATAATAGTAGCGTTCGTTGCCGCTGACAGGTGAACTATATATCGGACTGAGGGCGGCTCTGTATTCTTCATTGTCAGAGTCCCAGTCTATTTTTGTACGCCAATTGATGAAACGAGGCTCCATAAATTCGCCTTCTTCTTCATGACCTTTGCCGTATTTTACAAAGTGTTCATTTTCTTCTTCTACTTCTGCTTCACCTAACAATACGTGAGCAATAGAATCTCTAACCCATTCAACAAATTGACGATATTCGTTGTTGGTAATTTCAGTTTCGTCCATATAGAAAGAACTAACTGTAATGTTTTTTGCTGAATAAGTGTAGGAATAGGCAGCATCTTGGTCGCCAGCACCCATTAGAAAATGTCCGTGAGGAATGAATTTCATTCCGTAAGGTTGTTCGTCAACAAATTCTGGACGATTCTTGGCACCTACTAATTGGCCGGTGTCCGTTTTGCAAGAGTTGAATGCAAAAAGCATCATCATTGCAACTGCTACTAAAAAAAATACTCTCTTCATGTCTATATTTTTTTATGTTTCTTACTTGATCAACCTTTTGATACAGAAATCTTTACGTTGTTTTATATACACCCACGGAAAGACTCTTTCTCAATCGGTATTTCAAACGGCAAATTTACATTATTTTTTTTTAATATACAACATTATTGTAATTATTTTTTGCACTTTTTTCCGTTTGAGTATTGTGGTCTTATACGTTCGTTTTTTTTATATGTTTCAAAAAAATTGTTTTTTTTTGTTTATTGAAAAAAAGGGAAGAAAAAATCATTCCCTTTTTTTGTCTTTATCTATCTATATTCTATTGGCTTATTACCCAATAAACGTGTTCCTTTATATCCATGGGTTGTCGGGTGCGGAACTATCTTGAAACAATATTTCAACATCACTTCAGGACCACCGAAACTTCTACCTTCATTCATCAATTTAGATGTATTGATATCGTATGAAACGCCGAGTTCCAAACCTCTCAAAGCATTGGAGGCATTGGCAAACGGGCGGGTGCCGACTAACAAAGCAAAACAATCGACTATACGATAACTTGCACCAAACCACAATAAACCATTGTTCCAATCTGCCAGCAAAGTGGCATCTAATTGAACTGATTTGAAATCGGTTTTCAACAATGCACTTGGCTTTAACATCCAGTTAGGATTGGAAGGAATAACAAAATTATATCCGCCTACAGCATAGAAGTGTCTTGCTGCAGATTGTTCCACTTTGTCACCACCGATGGTGGAAAGCAGTTGTGTGGCACTAATTCCTGCATACCATTTGTCCGGCACTTGATAATAAACGCCAAAAGAAAAATCGATATACATATCGTTGACTGATTTATTAAGCAAGGAATTGACAATGGTTGCATCACCACTACGACCTCCCCAGAAATCTCCGTTGACTTTTCTACTCAATAGTTCTGCATCCAAGCCAATGCCTAACGAACCACTGCCTAGGTTCCATTGGAAAGCATAGGCCAATTTAACCATAATATCGTTTTGGTGACCATATTTGTCGGTGTAAACACTCAATCCCAAACCGCCATGAAGGGCTTTGATAGGAGCGTGAATGGTGAGCATAATGTCTCTTGGAGAAACATTGTAGGTTTGACCATAGAAGGCACTATTTTGGTCAGTACACGTCTCTTTGAAGCCTGCCCATTGTTGGCGGAAATTAAAAGTGGCACAAATTCCGCCTGTTCCTGTGTAACCCGGGTTGATTGGCAATAATGTGTACATATATTGCGTGAATTGTGGGTCTTGTTGTGCAAAACCGCTTAGGGTAGTGAACGCTAAAACTATAAAGATATAAAGTTTATTCTTTCGCATAATCTGCTAATTTATTGTTCGTTATCGTTTTATAAGTTTGTGAAAAGATACAAAACCTTATGATTATTCACCAATAAAGGTTCTCTATTTTTTCAAAGTTCAAAATTACTAAATTTAAACGTATCTTTTACCAAAAAAGTTAAGAAATTTGTGGAAATAATCAAAAATAGAATTTTAAAACTTTGTAAATAAAGTAATTAAAATTTAAAATTTAGAATGATTTTAAATTTTTAATCATGATTTTGCACCAGCGATATTCTCTCAATGGAAACAGGATTTTCGCGTTTGTATTGAGTAGAAAGATAGCGTTGAACAACCGGATGTTTTTCGTTTTGTTTGTTGCCGGACAGATATTCTGCCAAAAGTCGGTCCACTTCGGCATAGGTATCGGTGCCGAGTTGGTCTAAATCGGAGTTGGTAATGCCCAGTCCGTCTGTAGGGACAGCTTCTACGCATGCCATCAAAGCATCAGACATGGATTTTGGGAGAGTTTTGCACAAAAATTTAGAACAGCCATATACTTCTGTCTTCCATAATTTGATAAAGGGGGCATAGTCGCCGACATCTCCGTGCAAAGTCCAAAAACCGGTAAGGTATTCTGTAAAATTGTCAGTTGAAATAACAATACCTCTATGTTCTTGTGCCAAATCGTACAAAGCCATCATTCTAAAGCGGGCTTTTGCATTTCCCATACGCAATTTTGACAATTTGTTATCAACAATATCGGGAAGTAAGGGTTTGAATTTTAGGTATATATCAGTGTAATCCAAATATTTGTAGTCGTGGCAAAAGTTCTCTCCTACAGCATTGGCTCTTTCTATTTCTTCGGGTTTGTTGGTTTCTATGGTGATACTTCTGCCAATCAATGGAATTTGCAATTCATCGCATACAGGGCGTACCAAAGCCGCTGCAAAAGCACTGTCAACACCTCCGGAAATACCCAAGACAAGAGCTTTTAAACCATATTGACGGATATAGTTACGGAGTTCGTTTCGCATAACTTTTATGGCATAGTCAAATTCCGCTTCTGTGGATAGAAAGGTGGTATCTATTGTGGAGAATGTTGTATTCATAGTATAAAATTATTATTCTAATGTTTCGGTTTCTTCACCCGTTTCTTCTGTTTCCGCTTCTTCTTCTTCTGTTACCAAATTAACGCCATTGGGAAGGATAGGCGGATTTTTTTTGATATATTTTTGCAATTTGGCATCGTATTTTTCAAATGCTTCTTTAAAGGATTCAAATTTCGGAATATCTCTAAAAGCCCATTTGTCAATTACATAACCATCTTTTAGGAGTGCTACACCCGGGTCGTTTCTAAGGGCGGTTTTCATAGGGGTGGCATCGCAAAAATACATGTCGTAGTCTAATTCCAATTCTTCTTTAATATTGTCGGCAATATCAGGAGAAGTGCTTGTAAGTATGGTGAAATCAATATTTTCCTCTTCGCATTTGTTGATTAATGCTTTCACTTTTGAGAGTTTTCTTTCATTTAGATTTTCTAAATTTCTGATAAAGATAAGAAAATGATAGTCAGTTGCATTGATTACTTCATTTTTTATATCTCTGCCTTCTTCATTGTTGGTGATAGAAAAATCTGCTAAACGAGCATTGATACCCGGTGAAATCATTTTTTCACGCCTACTTATAAATGAATAGTTGTTTTCAAGATCGGCATTTGCCAAACTATCGTCAGCAATTTCTGATAGTTGGTCAATGGTCAGTTCTTTAATTTGACCGGTGGAATCGTTTTTATATTGGAAGACAAAGTCCATTTCCGGAGCCACGCTATAGGTTTCTGCTGCAATAAAATTGCCGACTTTCCAAGGTCTGAAATCGTGCCATGGCTCATGTAAGAGGCAATAGGTCATAATAAAAATACTGCATAAGCCGACTACTATTATCGGTCCCCATTGTGACAGATAGTACCATTTTTGATCTTCATAGTTCTTTCTTTGATAAAAGATGATAAGAGTGAACAATAAGAAAATTACATTTTTGAAGAAAGTTTGGTGGTTGGTGAGTTTGATGAAATCGCCGAAACAACCACAATCGGTAACGACAAAAATTTCGTAGTTGGTTTTAAAAATATGGTTGATAGCATTTACGATATTGGTGGCAAAAGCAAGCCAGAAAGTCAATAAGGTAAAAAACAACATAAATATAAGTAGCAGCCACGAAGTGATTTTCATTTGGATATTCAGTAGCAAGGCCCAGCCGATGAGGGCTTCTGCCAACAGGGCACAAAAGGCACAAAACATACTCATCGGTGTGAAGAAATCCAATCCGAAAGAGATGAAATATTCACTTATTTTCAATGAAAACCCAAATGGATCAACCATCTTTACATAACTGGAAAATATGAACAATAATCCCATGAGTATTCGTGCAATGTGGCGAATATAGAACATGGCGTTTCTTTTCTTTTTTCTAGACGGCGTTCCTGCGTAATAATTGTTAATCATTTTTAGATTCGTTTAATTTGATTAAAGCAAACACTGCATAATTGATCATATCGTAGTAATTGGCATCCAAACCTTCGGATACCAAGCAATGTTGGTTGTTGTCTTCTATTTGTTTAGTGCGTAATAATTTCATAAGTATAATGTCGGTGATGGAACTGATACGCATGTCTCTCCAAGCTTCATCATAGTCATGATTTTTATTTGTCAGCAATTGTTTGGCGTTGGAGGTATATTGGTCGTAGAGGGCAATGACTTTGTCGGCATCCATTTTGTATGTTTCAAATGTGCAACTCGGTTCGTTTAACTGAATAAGTGCCATTACAGCATAGTTGATAATGCCGATGTATTCGCCATAGATATTTTCTCCCACTTTTGTTACACCTTTTTCTTCAATGCTACGGATTCGTTTGGCCTTGATAAAAATCTGGTCCGTTACAGAGGCAGGGCGGAGAATACGCCATGCGGTGCTATAGTCATGCATTTTTTTGATGAATAGGTCTTTGCATGTAGCAATCACTTCGTCAAATTCTTGCATTGTATTATTCATCATACTTATTTTAAATTATTTACATTCGTTGCAGATGATGTTTTTGGCTTCAAAGTTTTCTCTTATCAAATAGGAATAATCTTTGATTTCGGTGCAAAAACGAGATCTATTTTTTTGAGCTGCCAGTCGGCAAGCAATTTCAAATTTCTTGGAAGTATAGTTGTTTTCGTCCAAACTATAAAGGTTGAGGTAGGTGAAGATAAAGTCTTCACTTACATCTTTATCTTCAATGTAAGGGTCCATTGCCGAACGGGCAAAGTCGTAATCGCCATAGGCAATAAAAGAAGCGGCAACTTCGTAAGCTTTTTTCCAATCGGTGATAGTCGGCAAGGCTACAGTTTTGATTTTTTCGTAGGTTGTCTCCATCAAGGCTTCGTCCGGTGTTTCGCTGCTATTGATAAAGTCCAGCACCTTGTATTGGAAAGCAATGTTGAGGGCGTCCACTTTGCCGGCATTTTGTTTGCCGACTGCGTTGTTGTAGAATTTGTCAATTTTGCTTTGTTGGCTGGAAATTTGACCGGTATTGCTAATCTCGAAAGTTTCAATGTTACAGCAAAGTGCATTGAATTCGCAGATGCTGTTTTTAGGATCTAATTTTGCCAAGTCGATAATTTTTTGTTTGTCGGCATCTGTCAAACCGAAGAATGACAACATATAATATTTGTTGGTTAAAAATGGCAACATTTTGGCATTTTCAGGGATGACAAGATTTTGAATGTATTTTTTTCTTGTAAATACACCGTCTTCAACTTGCTTGATCATATATTTTTGTATGGCAAATGCCATGGCATAGTCCCCGCTTGCAATGCAACGATTGAATTTGTGGGCGAGATAGTCTTGTACATGTGTTTCGCTGACATCGTAGGTGGCATCCATTTGAATGTGAGCAAAACGATGTTTTGCCAATATCGGTTCAAGGTCTTTTTTGGTTTTGGCATTTTTCAATGCGGCTTTGGCTTCGTTTTTAGTGCCTTCTGCCAAGTATTTATATTGGCTTGGAACATCTTTTACAAACAAATCCCAACCATCGTTGTATTGAATTTCGTAAGGAATGGTTCTGCTTTGAATCTGGCTGATGGCATTGGCAATACTTTCTGAACGTTTCTTTTGTAAAGCTGCATTTGCCTTGTCGCCACCTTCTAAAGAAGTGTATGCGGTAATGTAGATTTTGTCAACATCGAATTTAGATTCTTCCAAAGCATTGATAAAAGGTTGGATATCTCTTGCATCGTATTGTGATTTGGATTGTTCGAAAGGAACGTCAAATTCAAAATGTGTTTTTTCTGCTTCCAAGCGATAGTTGATAGTGGTGGAAATGCCATTCAAATCAGGTATCAAACTCGTTTTAGCTTTGTAGTTGATAGCGGGTGTTCTTACATTGGTTTTGACAACTGTTTTGCAGATGGATTTTTCTTTGATGATGATAAGATTTACATCAAACGGAGCTGAAACATTTGATGGTACAGAACCCATATAGACGCGAAGCGACTTGTCTTTGGAATCTCCGTTTTCGTTTTTCTTCAACATTTGCGGGAATGTCATATATTTGAACATTACACCACGATTGGGGTAGTTGTAGTCAACATCGTTGGAAGAACTGTTACAAGGAAATTGGCTATGTTGAACAATGTCAATTGCCAAACCGTCTTCATCTTTGCTGATAATTTTTTTCAAATCTTTTACGTTCGGGTGATTGAAATAGATGTCAGTGCCTTTTACTTCTATATATTTTTGTAGAAGTGCCACATTTCTGACTTCACATTTGCGGCAAATCTTTTCATCGTAGGGTTTCAATCCGTAAGTTTTGCGGGTATAAGTGGTATTTTTGTAGGAAACTTCGCCACGGTTGAAAGATAAGTCATTGCCCATGACGATGGATACATAACAATATTTATTGTAGAAATCCACATTGCAGCCGATACCGACATAGAGGTATTGTTTGTCTAACAAAGTAGGACTTGTTTTTTGATTTTTCAACAATGACATAACCACTTCGTATGCTACATCGTAGTAGGTATAGTCTTCTATTCCTTTGGTAGCTTTTACACGGGTGATTAGTTCGGTAACACGTTTGGTAGCTCCTGTGCTGGCGGCTCTTTGTCCGGGAGTTTTCAAAGCGGTGACAACGTTGTCGTGGGTGCGGTCTTCCACCTTGGCCATATATTCTGATTGGATAACAGCGGCATCGGTGAGGGCATCTTTTTCAACCAATGCGTCGGCATAGTTGTAAGTTTTTCTTGCCAAATTCATCACTTCGGTAATGCAAGCCGATAGAATAGATTGGTCAAATTCTATAGGATTGTAGTTCCATGTATATTTTTCATTGGATTTTACACTGCTTGCATCAAAATTGTCATACACACTGGTTTGTTGTGCATTGGTAGTGAATAGGCAAGCCATTAGTACAATAATTCCGCTAAAACTTAAAAAATGATTGACTTTATTCATAATTTCTTCCTTATTTCAGTTGACAATAATATAATAAAAAGCAAAGGTAATATTTTTTATTGAGAAATAAACAAATGGTTGTTAAATTTTTTTAACAACCATTGTGAAAAATTTTATATATTGTTGATTAATAGAGCTTTAAATATTAAATCGAATATGCAATATATCTCCGTCTTCTACAATATAGTTTTTACCTTCAACAGCCAATTTTCCCGATTCTTTGCATTTGAGTTCGGAGCCGTATTTGATTAAGTCATCATATTTGATGACTTCGGCACGAATAAAGCCTCTTTCCAAGTCGGAGTGGATCACTCCGGCTGCTTGCGGGGCCGACATGCCATAGGTAATTGTCCAAGCGCGGTTTTCTTTTCCGCCGATGGTGAAAAATGAGATTAGGTTCAGTAATTGATAGGCGGCACGTAGCAATTTGTTTACGCCCGGTTCTTTCAATCCTACATCTTCCAAGAACAATACTTGGTCTTCGGCATCTAATTCTGCAATGTCGGCTTCTAATTTTCCTGCAATGACCAACATTTCTACATCTTTTTTATTTTTAAGATATTCTTTTACTTGGTCGGAATATTGGTTGCCGGTGAGGGCGGATTTGTCGTCCACATTGCAGACATACATGCATTTTTTTGCCGTAAGGAGCATCATGTCGGCAACCACCTCTTGTTCGGCTTTGTTGGTGTCAAGTGTGCGAATGTTTTCAAAATTTTCCAGATGTTGCTGATATTTATGCAGCACTTCCAAAGCATATTTTGCATCTTTGTCGCCTGCTTTGGCAGCTTTTTCCACCTTTTGGATTTTTCTTTCAATTTGTTCCAAATCTTTTATTTGTAGTTCTAAATCAACGGTTTCGATATCCCTTACAGGGTTGATACTGCCGTCCACATGGGGCAGGTTGGGGTCTTCAAAGCAGCGAAGCACATGAATGAGGGCATCGCACTGGCGAATATCTGCCAAAAAAGAATTGCCGATACCTTCTCCTTGGCTGGCACCTTTTGTAAGTCCGGGAATGTCAACTATTTCAACAGTGGCAGGAATGAGTTTGTCGGCTTTTACAATTTTGTCAATTTCAAACAGACGTTGGTCAGGGACATTGCAAATGCCTATGTTGGATTTGCCGGTGCTGAAGGCAAAATTGGTAACTTGAGCTTTGGTATTGCTCATACAGTTGAATAAAGTGGTCTTGCCAGAGTTGGTAATGCCGATGATACCACATTTTAATCCCATAAATTGTGTTTTTTAAGTAATATTTAAAAATGTAGGTTGATATCTTCTACGCGGTCAACTTCCGGAACGTATTGTTTTAGGATGGATTCTACGCCATTTTTGAGTGTCATTTTGCTATGAGGGCAGGATCCGCATGCACCTTGCAATTCCACCATGACAACATTGTCGTCTCTAATTTCCACTAAACGAATATCTCCACCATCGGCTTGTAGTTGAGGACGAAGTTGGTGAATGATGTGTTCAATTGTTTCTTTTGATTTTGCTTCCATATATTTCAATTTTGTATTATTCGGTATAAATAGTAAATTTGTATTGAACGGCTTTGATTTTGTATTTTTTTTCTATATCTTCAATAATCAAAGGAATTCTCGGGTCGGAAAATTCTTTAATATGTTGGTTTTTAATATTATATATGTGACTATGATGGTCAATGCTGGTGCATTTTTCATAGCAGGGATATCCTTTGCTGGCAAATTCTAATTTTTGTAGCAAACCCGCTTCTGTCATCATGTGAATATTGTTGTACAGTGTTGCCAAACTGATATGATACTTATTGTTGATTAAATAGGCATGCAAATCGTTGATGGTAAAATGGCTGTTGAACTTATTGATAGCTTCTGCGATGGCTTTTCTTTCTGAGGTTTTGCTGTATTTTTTTTCAGAAAGATAGATGTAGAATTGTGTTGAAAAGCAAGAATTTTGTTTAGATTTGTTCATTGTATTCATTCTTATCTATATCTATATTTGAAAAATCTGTAGCGTCTTCGTGGTTATGGTTGCCGGCAGGTTCTTTTTTAATTCTGGCCACTATGTCAAACAAGCATTCCGGATTGTTTTCTACAGCGGTGCCCATTACAATCATGTCTGCACCGGAATTGCAGATGGCTTGTGCTATTTTTTCATTGCAGATGCCGCCACCGACTATCAAGGGCAATTGAGTTTCTTCTTTAACGGCTTTTATCATTCTGTTAGGAACGGGAAGGGGAGAACCGCTGCCGGCTTCCAGATAGATGGCTTGCATGCCTAAAAGTTTGCCTGCCAAGGCCGTGCTGACAGCAATATCCACCTTGTCACGCGGAATAGGCGTGGTGTTGCTGATATAGCTGACACTTGTTTGTTGTCCGCTGTCAATGAGCATATAGGCTGTCGGTAAAATTTCCAAATGGCTTTTGCTGAGTTGATAAGCGACATTGACATGTTGTCCGATTAGCAAGTCGGCATTTCTGCCTGAGATGAGTGACAGAAATAAAATGCCGTCGGCACTATGGCTTATTTGCATGCAATTGCCGGGAAACAGTACCACGGGAATATCGGTTATGGATTTGATGGTTTCAATACAAGAATCGATACGATTGGATTGCAGATGGCTGCTACCTATCAAAATAAGGTCAACACCGGCATCGTGGGCAATTTTGGCAGTATATAGCAATTGATTGCCTTGCGTTTTGTCGGGGTCGCATAGCCATGCAATCTTTTTTTCTCCATTGGATAATATATCGTATATGCTCATTGCTGCAATTTGAAATAAAATGCAAATGTATAATTTTTTTATGAACAATAGTATGAAAATACAAATAAAAAGCATCACTTTTTCAAAAGCAGGCTTGTTGGCACGGAATAAGCGGACAAAAAAGAAAAATAATAAAGTTGAAATTTATTTGTGGAAAGGTGGAATATCGCTATCGGCAGGAGCATATAGCAATTGGTAGAGATTGTACATCAACATATAGTCCAATCCGCTGAAATTGCCGGTGAGTTTGCTGCCTGAAAATTGTTCTTCAAAAGTCGCCCGATAGCGGTAGGTATATGCCCAACCTCCTTTGGCAAAGTTGTCGGGGAATTGCTGGCTTTTGTAGTTGTAAGGACCGAAAGGCGGAGCTGCATTTAATTCTGTCTGTATCATCAATTTTTCGTTGTCGTTAGGGGTTTTGTCGTGAAGAAAACGCCATAAACTCAAATAAAATGTCCTCCAGTCGTGTTGTTTTTCACCCTTTTTCCAATAAACATTTTTGGAAATAGATTTGTCGGTATGTTTGCCCCAACTATCTCCTATGGCACCCAAGGTGGCAGCCATCGAACGATTCCATTCTTGGTTGCCGGGGACTCCGTTGCCGCAGATTTTCCATATATAATACATATTGTTGAAACCGATGATGGCAGCCGATTTGCCGGTAAGGTTGTATTTACGAAGGCAATACATATAGTCTTTGATAGAAAGGGAATTGATAAAAGTGTCGATAGGCAAGCCGGTGGCTTTGGCGGCGGCGGCGGCAATGCCGTAGCCAAACAAAGCAGTGTTGCCACCACTGGATTCCGATATGGGTTGGCAATCAGGTTTTTTGATAATATAGCCATCGTTAGGGCAGCTTCGGTAAGGATTTTTGCCGACTAATTGTAAGGAGATAAGGGTGAATATCTCTTTTGCCCGTTCGGCTAAGTCGGGCACACATTTTATAATAAGTGCCAAGCCCATCATGATGCCATAAGCTTCATCCTGACTCATCAATTCTTTGTTTTTGTACACTTGAAACAGTGTGTTGATGTAGGCAGGCATGCCTTTTTCCAATCCTGTAAAACAGCCGGTGCTGGTGTCGTAAACATGGCTGCTGTTCAGGTTTTGATTTAATGCCTGTCGGTGAGCGAGTCCCAAGCCAGTAGTGGTATCGAGAAAATCGGTAGGGACATTTTCGCGAACAAAAAATCCGTCTAATATATCTTCCTGATTGTAGCGGTGTTCGCATTTGTCCATTTGCTCACAATAGGCATTGAGGGCGGAGGAGAGTTCTTGCAAGTCGGCTTGTGCTTGGATAAGGTCGCCATTTCTGACCAATAGTGCATATTCGGTGGCAACCATGCCGAGATAGTAGCCGAAATGGATGCTGTGTTGTCCGAAGCAAATACCTTTTCCCATGTATCGGTTGCGGTTGCCGATAACCATGTTTTCGCCTTCGTGGTCGCCGACAATGATAAAATATTGGTTAAAACGTTGGCGGTAAAATTGGTATTTGGCTAAATTTTCTGTTTCCGTTTGTGCAAAAACGGAGAAAATGGTGCAAAACAGGGCAACAATCAGCAGTAAGAAATTTTTCATTTGCGACAGCATTTACATAAAAAAAGCGTTCTTTTGGAAAAGAACGCTTAGTGACTCCGGCGGGATTCAAACCCACAACCTTCTGATCCGTAGTCAGATGCTCTATTCAGTTGAGCTA
>DBXJ01000094.1:14955-23337 GCA_002309475.1 Bacteroidales bacterium UBA1215 | reverse complement strand
ATAAAAGTAGTACTCAAGACTTTCAACCAGATGCAAGAGGTACAGGTGACGGCAAGTGGCACTTCCTTGGTATCGTCTCAACCTATATTGACACAAGTCATCACTTCCGATGGATTGCGAGTAGCGGCATGCTGCAATTTGGCGGAGAGTTTTGAAAGCAACGCATCGGTGGATGTATCCTATTCCGATGCTGTCAGCGGTGCCAAGCAAATTCAAATGTTGGGATTAGACGGCAAATATACCCAGATAATGTTGGGAAACACACCTTACATACGAGGGGTTGCCACGCCTTTAGGACTTTTGTATGTACCCGGAACATGGATGGAAAGTATCAATATATCCAAGGGTACCGCTTCGGTTGTCAACGGCTATGAATCTATTACGGGACAAATTTCCATCATCTATAAAAAACCCGAAACCAACAAAGAAAAAGTGTTTATCAACGCATTTTTAAACACTCAGTTACGCAATGAATTAAATTTCAACACCCGCATTCCTGTAAAAGAGAATGTCAGCACCATGATATTGGGACACGTGGAAAATACACCGCTAAGAATGGACCACAATCATGACGGTTTTATGGATGCACCATTAAACACCCATGTAAACTTGATGAACCGATGGGACTATGCCATTCCTAACAAACTATCTGGACATCTGCTCTACAGTTACCTATATGACAATCGCCTCAGCGGGGAAAACAATGTGCGTAGAACCGACAAAGGAAGTGCCGACCGTTATTGTATAGGCATACAAAACCATCGTTTTAACCTCATAGACAAAAACGGAATTTTTCTCAAAGGCGAAAATGAAAGTATAGGCTCCATAGTGTCATTCACTTTTCATGATTACGATGCCTATTACGGACTAAAAGCATACCAAGCCAGACAACTGAGCGGCTATGTCAACGTATTCTACGAAAATTATCTGGACAAACGCAACCGGCATAAGATAGATGCAGGATTGAGTTGTAATGTAGATTATTTTTTCGAGTGGTATCAATTACTGACCATTCACATACCAGAAGCAAATTATCGGTTTAAACACACGGAAATAGTACCGGGTGCTTTTGCACAATATTGTTATATACTAAAAGATAAATTGGCGATTATTGCCGGATTTCGTCTGGATTATAACAATCTATACGGACTATTTTGGACACCGCGTATGCATGTAAAATGGCAATTCACACCTACCAGTACACTTCGCATGTCTGCAGGAAAGGGATACAGAACGCCTCACCCGCTGATGGAAAACATCGGTTTGATGGCAAGTGGCAAAGAATTGGTGGTAAAAGAATTTCCGCAGGCGGAAGAAGCCTACAATGCCGGAGTGAATTTCACCCAACATTTTAACATCAATCATCAGCAATGCTCTTTTATGATAGACTACTATTATACCTATTTTGTACATCAAAACATTGCCGATATAGACCAAGATTACTATACCGTATATTTTCGAAACACCCATAACAAAGCATATTCGCATGCCGTTCAAGCCGAATTGCAATTATATCCGATTAAAAGAATGGAAATAACGGCGGCATACAGATATACTTTAACAAAAGAAAATATCAACAACACCGCACATACCAAAGCACTGCTTCCTCCGCACAAGGCTTTGCTGAGCATCAACTATGCCACTAGATATGAACGATGGAAATTTGCGTTAACCTTGCAATTTCACAGCCAATCCTGCCTGCCGGATGCTTATATCACATTTTTCAACGCCCATCCCGAACTTTTGCCTGATGAATTGAAAAAGATGAAAACACCTGCATATTTTGGTCTGAATGCACAAATAACACGGAAATTCAAATATATAGATATATATATTGGCGGTGAAAATCTTACTAATTACCGCCAAAAGACTCCTATTTTGGATGCCACCAACCCGTTTGGCACAACTTTTGATGCTTCCATGATATGGGGACCTATTATGGGCATAATGGGATATGTTGGCATAAGATTTACCATGAAATATAATAACATTTAAATATAAATAATATGAAAGTTTTTAAATTAACCATCACTTTATGCATATTGATGTGCATCAATATGGCTCAAGCACAAAACACCAACACAAGTAAAAACAATAAGTATGTACAAACAACCATACAAACCAACGGAACTTGTGAAAAATGCAAAAACACCATAGAAAACAATATCGCCTATGAAAAAGGAGTAAAAGACGTAGTGTACGATATGGCGACTTCTAAGGTAAGCATAGTTTATAATCCGAAGAAAAACACGACGGAGAATTTGTGCAAAGCCATTAATAAATTAGGTTTTACCGCAAAAGAGGCCTCGCAGTCATCCGCTTGTTCTCATCAATGTGATAAAAATGGCAATGCAAAATGTTCCGGTCATTCTCAATCGGTTCCATCTTGCTGCAACAAAGAAGGTGAGTCCGGCAAACCATGCTGTAAGAAGGATGGAGAGGAGAAGAAATGTTGCGACAAGAAAAATGTTCCTGTCAGCAAATAAATGCAGCTATATCTAAGAATAAAGAGTGACCAAAGTCACTCTTTATTTTTTTGTTCTTCTGCTCTCACAAGGTTGTAGCAATGTCGGCAAAGTGGTTCATAGCTACTTTGTTCTCCCAGCATCACCAATTTGTCGCTGTGGATGGTTCTATGTGAATATTGTGCTAAGTTGCCGCATTTTGGACAAATGGCATGCACTTTTGTAACATATTCTGCTGTTGCCAACAATTGTGGCATTGGACCAAAGGGTTGACCTAAATAGTCCATATCCAAACCGGCAACAATTACTCTTACACCATTGTTGGCCAATGTGTTACATACATTGACAATGCCATTGTCGAAAAATTGTACTTCGTCTATGCCGACCACTTGTACATTGCTGGCAAGGAGTAGTATTTCGCTTGAATTGTTTATCGGAGTGGAGTGGATGGCGTTTTCGTTGTGTGAAACCACGTCTTCTTCATCGTAGCGTGTGTCAATAGCGGGTTTGAAGATTTCTACTTTTTGTTTGGCAAAAATCGCCCGATTGATACGACGAATCAGTTCCTCGGTCTTTCCTGAAAACATGGAGCCACAGATTACTTCTATCCAGCCAATTTGCTGATTTCTGTCAGATTTTGATTCTAAGAACATAATTCATCAATATATGCTAAAATAGTTTCATATATATATCGCCAATCTTTGGAAGCATATTTCCCGAAAGATTGGTTGTGGAACAGACTTACCAACTGTCCATTGTATTGATAGTATTCGTCAATAATGTTTTTTATCCGGCTGATAATTATATCTTGATTGTCAATGTTGTCAAAAGCATTTTCCATAAATGGCAAAGGAAAAATGCGTAAAGGAGTAGTTTGGTTTGCGCGAAGGTCGAAAAACAAGAAACTTCTGCAACTGCCACTGCGAAAGCCAATTGCATCAACATATCCCATAGAATAGTCTTTTTGAATGTGCTTGTTAGTGAGTGTTTGATAAGTGTCGGGAAGAAATTGTAAATGGAGATAGTGCATTCTATTGCTTGTTATGATTTGATTGGAAGTCTGTTGCAAGAAAGCAATTTCTTTTTCTATGCTTGTATAATAATCATCTTGTACCGAAGCGTGCAGACCTATGAGATTGTTTTTGCTGATGGTTTTGATAAGTTCTTGAAAATTTTTGTTTTTAATAGAAGTGTTTTTATTGTATCTGCTACGATGTTCTGCCACCAAAAAGAAAAACAATCCTTTTAAGTGATATTGCTCATGCAAATGTTGTAAATATTCAAATTGGCAGTAGGGGTCTGGAATTTTTTTGCAGCAAGTATTCCATCTGTCTTTCAATTTGCTCCATTGTCTTGTCAAAATTTGCTGACAGCCCCCTAACAGACTCAATAATAAACCTTTGTTTTGATAGCAATAGGCAATGTCAATATCGTAGCTGGCTTGAAAAGAAAATATATTTGTTTGAATGTTGATTTCCGGAAATAGTTCTAATAATTTGTTTTTGAATAATTGAATCCACCTTTCTACAAGGGCTTTGTCTAGGCAATGATGTTGCACAGCCCATGAATTCTCCGGTAAATAGCGATTTAATTTATCACGTTTTGACGGCAGATATTCTTCGTAACGACTTAAAAAATAGAAACATGCTGCAAATACGTCAAAACCTAACAAATCTTGCTCTTGGCTTACAAAACAAACGGGTGTATCTCCTTGCATTTGGTAGGAGAAGTCAATAGCATGAATATTGCTTTCAAAAAGAAGTTGGTTAGATGTTATACAATAATAATTGTCAACAGGTTGTCCGTAGATGATTTTAGGCTCTTGGCTATTTTGAAATTGTTCCCATTGGTCAGTCAAATGCCAATCTATATGAAAAATTTCTTCAAAAATATGGCGGACGATATATTCCAATCTTGGTGAAATCTGCTGACAATAAATGAGCAACATCTTATTTGTTTTTTAAAGATAAATAGCAAAAATGCCATAAAACAATGCCGGCACTTACAGAAATATTGAGGGAGTGTTTGGTTCCGAATTGCGGAATTTCAATGCAGTGGTCGCTCTTGTCCACAACTTCTTGGTCAACACCCATCACTTCGTTGCCAAAAATAAGGGCGATGGCTTGTCGTCCGTCCCATGAGGCAGTTTCCAAAGAAAGACTATGTTCCACTTGTTCTACCGAATAAATGATATAATTTTTGACTTTTAAGGTTTCAATAGCCTCAAGTGTATTTTTTGAATAACTCCATTTCACCGACTCGGTAGCACCAAGGGCTGTTTTTTCAATGTCTTTGTGCGGAGGGCAGGCTGTTATGCCACAAAGAATAATTTCTTCTATCCGAAAAGCATCACATGTGCGAAATACCGATCCGATGTTGTTCATACTTCTAATATTGTCCAATACAACAACGATGGGTAGCTTTTCGCTTTGCTTAAAAGCTTCCACATTCATTCTTCCCAACTCTTCCATTGATAATTTCTTCATACTATCAATCTTTAAGTTCGTTATTATCAGTAAGTATAGGTTCTTCCCTTAGATTTTTGGTGAGGGTTTTTACAAAATTGTTGTTGCCGAAAAATTCTTGTGCGATAATTCTCAAGATAGTGTAAGCGGGAATTCCCAACATCATGCCGGGTATGCCGGCAATAGTGCCTGAAACCAACACTACAAGAAATATTTCCAATGGATGAGCTTTCACCGATTTGGAAGCAATATAAGGTTGCAAGAAGAAATTGTCTAACAATCTACAAACGATAAAAGTACTAATAACTTTAATTAAAATATTGACAATCAATATATCTCCGTGAGAAATGTAGGCTCCCATAATCGCCAATATGCACCCTATAACACATGCTACAATAGAACCCAAATATGGAATAATAACCAAAACACCGCCTATTACAGCTATCAAAAGTGCATTGCTGATTTTCAAAATGCTCAAAATGGTAAACTCAAACAAAATTACCACCACAATTTCTGTAAACAAGCCGACAAAATAGTTGGAAAGCAAGTCTTTAGACCGTAACAAAACATGGCTTGTTTCATCTTGCAGTTGGTCAGGCACCATATTTACAATAGTATCTTTTACTTTGGGAATGTCTTTCAAAAAGAAAAATGAAATAAAAAGCACTGAAAAGATTCCCAAAAATATTTCTCCGGTCATCTGGACAAAATTTCCAAAAATGGAAGAAATGTTCAGTTGTTTGGTGTGTTCAATAATATAATTGGTAGCAATGCCTTCAAGGCTTTCATCTTCTTTTATGACATTGTTGTCTCTCAAAAAATTATCGACATTTTCCAATTGAGAGTAGAAAGAGGTGCTGAAACTTTGGCTGTCAATATTCATGACAGTATTTACTTGTCGTACAATAGTAGGTGCAATAATTACCATAAGACCAACAAAAATGCATATCACTAATATCAGCGATAATGCACTGGCAATATGATTGCCGATATGTCGTGTCTTGCTGATTTTAATTTTCATCAATAATTCTTTTAGTGGAGTTGCCAACAATGTAACTATCAATGAAATGATAATATAGATAGTGATATTGGAAAAATACCAACCCAACCATATCAACAAAGCGATGATGGCAATAATTGATAAACTACCAATGACTCGTGTCCTTGTTTGTTTTTTCATCTTATTGCAATTTATCCAAATCGTTGAGACCTTCTATTGCCAATTCATAGTCACTTTGAAGTTTCAAGCAATACATATAATCTTGTCGTGCGTAATCGTATTGTTTGAGTTTCTCGAAACACAATCCTCTATTGTAGATAGCGGCAATAAACGTTTCATCTTGTTGGATGGCTTTGGTGAAAAATGCAACAGCCGTTTCATATTGCCCTAATTCGTGATAAATCCAACCAATATTGTGCAATGCCAATTTATTGGTAGAGTCATTCTGTAGAATCATTTTGTATTCACTGATTGCTTTTTCATACTCACCGGTTTCCTGATAAAACATTCCTAAATCGTATAGTGCAAGGAAATCGTTGGGACGGCAATTTAAAGCATTGTTGTAATAACTGATAGCCAGTGGATTGTGGCGGCAATGATATAAAAATCCCAATTCCATGTATGCATCATAGTATTCTGCATCTTGGTCGGCAGCTTTCATATAATAGCCAATGGCAGAGGCTGTGTCACCGAGTTCTCTGAAATTCCAACCGAGAATCAAATAGGCTTTTGGATTGTTATTGCTGATTTCAATAGCCTTTTGTGCTTCTTCTTGCGACTCTTTGTAGCGTCTTAGCATAAAATGCAGTTCCGCCAATTTTAAATGAGCTTCGTTGTTTTGAGGATTAATGCTGATGGCTTGTTCCAAAGCTTCTTCTGTTGCGTCTGTATTGGCTTGTGCCATATAAATATCTCCCAACGACATATAATACTGATCGTTGGTAGAATCTAATCGTATGGCAGTGATGATGTTTGCTAAAGCACTATCCAATTCGTTTGTATTCAAGAAATACAACGCTAATTCTTGATAGAGTGACGCATTTTTTGGACTGTTGGCAATTTTTTGTCGCAGTTGTGCCAATTCGGGTGGAGTGGAGTCATTTACTTCCACCTTTTTGTTGTTGCAAGCAATCAAACAAATAGTTGCCAACAAACTGATAAGTATTTTTTTCATCCTATTGTTCTTGTTCTTTTGCTTTGATGGCTGCTTTTATTTTTTCTTCGAGTTCAGCCGACAATTCCGGATTGTCTTGTAACAATTGTTTCACACTTTCACGTCCTTGACCTAATTTGTTGTCATTGTACGAAAACCAGCTACCGCTTTTTTTGATAACATTGTATTCAACACCCAAATCTACTATTTCACCGCTTTTTGAAATGCCTTCGCCATACATAATGTCGAATTCTGCAGTGCGGAATGGAGGTGCCACTTTGTTTTTGATAACTTTCACTTTCACATGGTTGCCAATAACATTGTCGCCTTCTTTGATTTGACTTTGACGGCGTATGTCAATTCTTACAGAAGCATAGAATTTTAATGCATTGCCACCGGTAGTTGTTTCAGGATTGCCAAACAAAACGCCGATTTTCTCTCTTAATTGATTGATAAAAATACAACAGCAGTTGGTTTTGCTGATGGTGGAGGTGAGTTTACGCATGGCTTGTGACATCAATCTTGCTTGCAAACCCATTTTTGAATCTCCCATTTCGCCTTCTATTTCGCTTTTTGGTGTCAAAGCTGCCACAGAGTCAATAACAATGATGTCAATAGCACCGGAACGAATCAAATTGTCGGCAATTTCCAAGGCTTGTTCGCCATTGTCAGGTTGAGAGATCAATAAATTGTGAACATCTACACCTAATTTTTGTGCGTAGAAACGGTCAAAAGCATGTTCTGCATCGATGAATGCGGCAATACCGCCATTACGTTGTGATTCGGCAATAGCATGAATGGCCAGAGTGGTTTTTCCGGATGATTCCGGTCCAAAAATTTCTATTACACGGCCTTTGGGAAAACCATTGACACCTAAGGCAATGTCTAATCCTAACGAACCCGATGGAATAACTTCTATTTCTTCGCTGGGAGCATCACCCAAACGCATAATGGAACCTTTACCATATGTTTTTTCTAATTTTTCTAACGTAGAGTTAAGAACTTTCAATTTTTCAGCATTTTCCGCTTTAGCATCAGCCATATTTCTCAAATTTTAGTTAATATTAATATATCTGCAAAGATACAAAAAAGATATAATTAAGAAGAGATTTTCTTCCAATATTTTTTTAACAAAATGAAATTATCATAAAAATGTGTGGTAAGTAGTAGTTTGTAGCCATTGTAAAAATGAAATAAACACACCTTGAAGAAAATATTTTATTTGCTATAAAAGAAATGTTGATAAATTTTTCATTTTTTTTTTTTTCTAAAAATTTTTTTATATCTTTGCAAAATAAA
>DBXJ01000094.1:12973-14861 GCA_002309475.1 Bacteroidales bacterium UBA1215 | reverse complement strand
AAGGTAAAAAATGCTGACAATCTTTATATAGATAGGAGGGAAATTACCAATTTTGACTGGTTGGAATATCTTTATTATTTACAGAGAGAATATGGTGCCAATTCTCCTCAATATTTGGCAGCATTGCCGGATACCACACTGACTTCATCTCAGAACAAGCTTTCAATATATAGACATCCTGCATATTGTAGATATCCGATTGTCGGCATTACATACGCGCAAGCGACAGACTATGCTCAATGGCGAACCATGGTAGTCAATATGAATTTGGATTTAAAAAGAAAAAAATATCGTTTTGAATATCAATTAGCTTCAGAAGAGATACTCCAACAAGCTTTTTTGCAACAAAAAAACAAGTCGGTTCCGACTCAAGAATTACAAGCTATATCATTATCTTCTAATAAATTAGTCAACATTGATGGCAATGCCAAAGAAATCACCTCCAACGGAACCATTGTTACAGGTGCTGATAATGATAAATTGATTTTTGAGGTCTATCAACATCCCGATTCACTAACAAGTTTCCGTTGCATGGCAAAAGTTGTCAAATAGGCAAAACTAAAATAAATAAAAAAAAAGACCGAACAATTCGGTCTTTTTTAGTGTGGGAGTTAATGGATTCGAACCATTGACCCTCTGCTTGTAAGGCAGATGCTCTAAACCAGCTGAGCTAAACTCCCTCGCTTTAGAGATTGCAAAGATACAACATTTTTTTTGAATAAAAGTTAAGTTTTACAATTTTTTTTGCTAAGATAGAAAGTTGTTGAATTTCAAACTGTTTTTCTATCAAAAAAAATGTTTTTTGCACTACAGGAAAGAGGAATGGCAAAAATGGCAGCCATTTTTTCTTTGAAAAATGGCAGTTCTAAAGCCGCTTTTCCTGCAGAATACATAATTCGGTTGTCTATTCTCATATCCATTGCCTTACTAGCGGCACTGCCGATGGCAATTCCTAAATCGATGTTATTGAAAACGCAAGGCTGATTTTGAGGTTTTTGACTACACATGGCATATCCGCAATAACCACAATTAATGCCTCTTACGGTGTGGTTGGTGCCAATTAAAATCACAGTTGCACACTGACGAATATTTTCCGCATCACGAGCAAAAAAAGCAAGATCTTGACTGCCTTTAGCTATTTCATCCATTCTTTTTGCCAAAAGAGTTTTATCCTCTTGGTTTAAAATCATATAAGAGAGTGTTTCGACTCCTCTTCCTTTAGGAGCTGTTACAGCTGCCATTACAATTTGTTTGGCAATGTTTTCTATTTCTTGTTTTAGGGTTGTTTCGTTAGCCATCCACGAGTTCATTTTATAATTTACAATTACAATAAGGTGAAAAATAAAATTTTGTTTTCGGTAAAAGATTTTGCATCGTATTTTGTTTCACTTCGCTCATTCTTACAGCTCTGAGGTCAATGATTTTTATCGAATTTTCAAGATTAGCAATTTCTTCCGGTAGTTCTATCACATTGGTGCTCCACATGTCTATATAGCGAAGGTTTTTTAATGTTGCCACCTCTTTTGGCAGTTGGTACAAATAATTTCTATTGATGATTAATTCTTCTAAATGTGTTAGTTGTGCAATGTCTGAGGAGATTTCTTCAATTTTGTTGTTACTGACATTCAATCTTGTTAACGAAGAAAGAGAATAAACTATGGGAGGAATCTCCTTCAACCGCATGCCGGTAAGTGTTAATTCTTGCAAGTGGGGATATTCCGTAATTTTTGTATTGAAATTTTCCGGCAATTTATGTTTAAAATGTAGTCGGTAAACAGATGTCTTGGCAATTGTATCGGTTTGTTCAAAAGAATAATAAACAGGTTCTTTGTTCAATGCTAACGAGTCAAGTATTTGACATTGAGCCGTCTGCAGAGAAAATAGGGTC
>DBXJ01000094.1:0-12792 GCA_002309475.1 Bacteroidales bacterium UBA1215 | reverse complement strand
TTGTCTACGCAAAGAGAAAAACTGATGGCGGAATTTTGCATTAAATTGATTTTCACACCGAAATAGGCAAACAATGCAAAAATAGTCGATAGATTTTCTTCTGCAATAAACGAAAAATCTTTTGGCATAATGGAAATCAATACCTGTTTCTTCTTGCAGATAAAGCAAGGTATCTTGTTTTTGGTTTTAAAGTCACCAATGGCACTGCCACATGCTTCCGGATGAATAAAAGAACGGACAAACAATGGTATTTTCTTGTTTTGCAGCGGTTTCAAAGTTTTCGGGTGGATAACACTTGCTCCATAATATGCCAATTCAATGGCTTCTTGATAAGAAATATTGTCTAATTTTATGGTGTTGGCAAATAGTTTCGGGTCAGCATTGAGCAATCCGTCTACATCTTTCCAAATGGTCATCTTGTCAGCATTGAGGGTGAAGGCAAACACGGCAGCACTAAAATCTGAACCTTCTCTACCCAAAGTTGTTGTCAATCCTTCTGAAGTGCCACCAATAAAACCTTGAGTGAGGACAATGTGTGTTTGGTTGTCGGCATAATAAGGAAGAACCTTGTTGTTGACTTTTCTTTGAGTTGTCTCCCAGTCCACAGTCCCTTCTCGATAGGTATTGTCGGTACGCAACAATTTGCGAGCGTCCAACCATAAGGCATTCATACCCGTTTGCTGTAAAAATGCAGCAACTATTTTTGAAGATAGCAATTCTCCAAATGAAACTATTTGGTCGTATTCGAAATCATAGTTCTCGCTGCTGGGTTCTTGCAATTTTTCTTGCAACAATGTCAGCAAATCGTCCAACATTTTGTAGATGTCGGCTTGTCGGTCGGGAAACAAATCACGGGCGATGGCTTCATGTTCTGTTTTTAGTTGTTGAAAATACATGTTTTGGTCGTCCGGATGGTTGGAAAAGTAGGCTTGTACTAATTTTTCCAACAAATTGGTTGTCTTTCCCATAGCAGATACTACCACCAACAATTTTTTATCTTGATGTTGTTGAATGATATTAGCTACATTTTTAACCCCTTGAGCATCTTTTACCGATGCTCCGCCAAATTTAAATACTTCCATTATCTTATCAGTGTTACATTTCCTTTGATGATATTCTTTATACCGCTAATGCAAGTCGCCTGCAAATAGTAAACATACACTCCCGGTTCACACATTTTATTTCTAAAAGTTCCATCCCAACCAATAGTCTTGTCTTTTGTTTCAAACACTTTTTCACCCCATCGGTCATAGACGGCAAATTCTATATCTACCAAAATATCTCCACGTACATATAACACATCGTTCAAACCATCTCCGTTAGGACTGAAGGCATTGGGAACAAAAACGAGTGGCTCATCACAAAAAACATCTAAAACATACAAAGTAATCGTATCAGATTTTTGGCAGCCATATTTGTCGGTTACGATTACTATAAAAGTGGTCGTGTCATCAGGATTGGCATGTACTTTAACACCCATTGTCGGTTCTACATAAGCACGAGGCGACCAAGAATAAGTAAATTCATTGCCTAAATCTGTCACGTGTAGATAAGTGCCGATAGTTCTATAAAATGTAGTGGTATCTGCCCATACATGTATAGAATCGTTAAACGAAGAACTATCTTCAATCATGATTTGTATATTTATATTGCAGCCATTAGAATCCAGCACGGTAACAGATTGCGAACCATAGCAAAGATGATAAGCAGTTGACAAACTATCACCATTTGACCAATGATAAGAATAGGGAGGACAACCTCCGTGTGCAAAAATAGTGGCGGATGCATTACAAATTTCCTCACAGGGTACTTTTGTAGCAGTATATGTGGCTGAAATATATTCATAGTCATTTACTACAAAGGTGGTATCAAATTCACAGTCGTTGGAATCTCGTATGGACAGATGGTAGGTACCTGCAGAAATTTGGCTGAGAGTACTGTCTCCTTCTACATTATTCCAAAAATATCTATATGGTGGTGTACCACCTTTAGCATTAACGGAAATAGAAGCATTGGATTCTCCTTTACATTTCGGCGGCAGAAGCAAGTAATTGCTTAGTCCCAGTTCTTCCGGTTCCGGTAAAAAGATAGTCATGTGTCGTTTGCAATGTTGGGCATCAGTTATCAAGACATTGTAATAGTCGCTGCACAAGTAGTCGATTTTATCTTCTGTGCTTGTATTTGACCACAAAACAGTATATGGCATAAATGCTCCTTGTACATTAATTTTAATGCTTCCATTACAGTCAGCATAGCAAGTCGGCTCAGTCAGTTCATAAGTAACTGTCATTAATGAAGTATCTGTCACTTCGAATATTACAGTATCTTGGCAATTGTTACTATCGGAGATAATACATTGATAAATACCGCTACAAAGATCGGTAAGAGTGGTGGAGGTGCTGCCGGATGTCCATTGTGGATAATAAGGAGCGGTTCCTCCTGTAATATTTAAACTGACTTTTCCATGGCACTCTGCTCCACAGTCGGTGATACTATTGGTGTCGTATAGGCTTACTTGTATTGGTGACGGTTGATTCATGCCAATCGTAATGGTATCTTTACACTGATTGCTGTCTTTAACTATTAATTGATAGTTGCCTGCTGTCAAATTAGAAATATAATTTGTATCTATAGTAGAATCGTGTACCCATTGGTAGATGTAGGGTTCTGTTCCTCCGGTGACAAGCACTTCAAGAGTACCTGAACTGTCTTGGTAACATTTTATAGGAGAAATGATTGTAGAATGATACAATTTGATTACGTCAATATAAATTGTGTCGGTAAAATAACATCCAAATTCATTGCTGGAAATTACTGACAAATAGGTAGATGTGTCGGAGGTGAAGTCAATATAAGATCCTCCTTGACCTACACTAATACTTCCGTAATCAGCTTTCCAAACAGTGTTGTAAAGGGTACTAAATTGTTGATAATCAATATTTAAGTTAATTCTAATAGAAGTATTGGCACAAATGGGGTCTATACTATCCAAGTGTCCTCGATAAGAAGATGTGTAAACAGTAAATGTGTCTATTGCAGAGCAGGTTCCATTGCTTCTTCGTAAATAGTAGTGTGCTACCCTGATCTTGGGTTTCAATATGGCCTTTGGATCGCTTAGATTGCTGTTTAATGTGTCTGTAAATGAATTATTTGATGACCAATGGAAGAATATGGCATCTGTAGTGTCGGCAGATGCTTGAATGGAATCGGTGTAGCAACAATAGTTGATATATCTTTTTGCTGCAGGAAGTGACACAACCTTTACTTCTTGTACCAACGTATCGTTGCAAATGCCGTTGGAGATGATTAAATGATATATCCGGCTTGTTGTATCAATAAAATAAGGATTGGCAATATTGGAATCGTTCAATCCTACGGACGGCACCCAAAGAAATGTTAAATTGGTGTCAGCACTTGGAGTGATGCCAATTTGTGCATGGTCGCCTTTGCATAAAGTTATTGTCGGTAGCGTGTCAGTTGTATTGGATAAGACTGTCAACGTTTTTGTCAATGTATCAGCAATATTACAACTTGAGGAATCTATTACTATCAATTGAATGTTGTAAGTGCCTGATTGAGAGTAGAAATGTTGTGGTTGTGCTTGTGTGCTATGAGTGCCATCGCCAAAATCCCAATAATATGAAGCAATGGTGGAATCGTTGACATGAGATGTGTTGTTAAAATAAATACTCAATGGTGCACAAATAATGGATGGCATAGAAAAGTCTGCCAGAATAGTAGATAGGTCAAACGAAATTTTCAATACCGCCATATTACAGTTAGAACTATTGTTGGTAGGTCCAATAACACCACTGGTAATAGGAAAACTATTCAATCCACGGCAACCTGCACAAATGGCTTGATAGATAGTACCTTTTTTGTCAAAACGACTCGTTCCTCCATCTACATGTTCACCATTACTTGCCGAACCTCCATAATAGGTGGCAAATAAAAGATTGGAAGCATCTTTTTCTAAAGAGATAAAATAAAAATTGCCATAAGAATTGGGTACGGACTTAAATGCATCGCTGGTTATCGGCAGTCCTCCCATAGTTGTATTTATGTATGAATGATTGCTGGCATACATATTTGTACTGCCGCCCCATCCTGAAATATGGATATTTCCGCAGATGTCAACCATCATGGCAGTTGGAGCGATATCTGATTTTAAGTTAGCACTGCCAAATGCTGTTGACCAGATTCTTTGTGTTAGGTTGTTGTTGAGTTTCATAACATATTGTCCGGCTCCGCTTGACCAATTGACATTATATGTCCACGAAGAAGCACTGTCGCAACTTTGCCCCATGATATATACATTTTCGTCTTTGTCTAATTTTACCATAAATGTCTGGTCGTAGGCTGCAGTTCCAATATAGGTAGAATGCATGAGTTGTGTGCCGGTGGTGGAAATTTTTGCCACAAAGCCATCTACAACTCCATTGAAATTGGTTTGGTAGGCACCCGATTTTGTAGGAAAATCTGTAGAAATAGTTCCACCGCAAATGTATATGTTACCTGCTTGATCTAATTCCAAATTATAGACAGCATCGCTGGAAGAACCTCCTATGTAGGAGCAGTATATCAAATTGCGTAGGTTGCCGCTAAATTTTGCCACAAATCCATCTTGATTTCCACCGGGAATTGTTTGGAAAGCACCTGTAGTTACCGGTAAATTGGTAGATAAAGTGGAGGAGGCAATATAAACATTTCCTAAGTTATCTACTTGTAAATCTCCACGAACTTGGTCGGCATAATTGAAAAGAAGATTGATATTCAATCCGTCATTGCCGCTGCCACCAAAAAAGGTAGAACTTAAAAGTGCAGTTCCGCTGGAGTTAAAACGACTAATGGCAACGTCAACGCCATTGGTATAGTTGAATCCATTGCCGGTGCTGTAATAACTTGTTCCTCCTTTAAACATGCTTTGATAACAACCTGCTGTAGTAGGAAAGTTGATGGATGATGTAGAGGTTAATACATATAATTCATCGTTATTGTTGACAAACAAACTATGTGGTGTATCACAACTTGAGCCACCAAGATAGGTGGAGAAAACTCTTGCCGTGCCATAAGCATTGAATTTTGTAATACCAATATCAGTATTGCCGATATATGCGGTTTGATAGGCACCGGTTGTAGTAGGATAGCCGATACTAAATACAGATCCGCCTCCATAGGTGTTGCCATGTGCATCGTAGGTGGCAGTGAAGCCAAAATTGTCGGCGGTGGAACCGGAATAGGAAGCAAAGACAATAGTGGGGTCAATAATCAAAGTTTTGTTGTGGTCGTATGCTCCTATTTTAAAAGAAACTATATTGTTTTCCACTACAAAATCGCAGTCAATTTTTTGAATATTGTTGTTGTCATCGATTTGATAAGCGTAGGGACGTAATTCACAAATAGAGAATTTGCCGATATGAATATTCAGTGTTTTGCCTTTCAAATAGATTTTATCGGCACCTTCGTATTTCATTTTAAATGAAGCAATGTCGGCATGGGGTTGAACGATTACATCATATTTATAGGTATTGTATTGTTCGTAATACTTGATATTGATACCATCGTAAATGTTTTCGTATTCAATTTCTGCATATTTTTGTACATGGCTTTGCCAACGGGAAGGGTCGTTGCCGATGTAGTAGTTGAGGTATTCTTCAAAAGGATGTTTTGCAGAAATTTTGTTGTCAGGATTGGCATTTAAAAAAGAAATTTTATAAGCATAAAATGTTGCTAAAGAATCTAATATAATATTTGTGTTGCCGGTTTTGATGGCACCTAATTTCTCCAGATAGTCATTGTCAATAAAGTTGAATGTTACTATATTTTTTTCAAAAAATATGGATCCGCCTTTGAGTTCTGATTTGTAGCAGATAAAGTCTTCCCATTGTCCTTTGTTTTCAATAAAGGATATGCTTTTTTCGTGTTCGTGGGCTATTGCTGTGGAGCAGAATGCCACAAATGTTAATATGATCAGTTTCAATTTTTTGTAATTTGTCATGGTTTTTTAATATTTAATGTCTATATAAACGGGCAGGTGGTCGGAAAAACCGCCTGAATAACTAAGTCCTGTATATGTTCTGAAGGTTTTTTTACCCATATTTGTATTATCATCCGTCAATAAAAAATCCGCATCAAAAATATGTCCCGATTCTTCTGTATGAAAACCGGTTGTTGCATAATACAGATTTTGATTGACGATAAGATGGTCTAAAATTCCCCATTCTTGTTGGTATTTGTGTGTGCCGATATTATTTTTGCTGAAATATGGGAATAGTGTGTGAATAAGGTCATTGGATTGTACTTTGTCGGGTGCGAATGCTCTTAGATGTTCACAGATGCTTTCATCGTAAGGATAATCGTTAAAATCGCCCATACAAATTATTTTTGCATCGCTTTGCACCTTGCAGATAGAATCAATTTTGCTGCGGAGCAAGTCTGCGGTATAGTTTCTTTTGTGAATGGTTTCTGCATATCCGCCATATCGTGAAGGCCAGTGATTGACAAAAATATGCAAGGTGTCTTTTGATTTTGGAGCAATGCCTTTTACATAAAGAATATCTCTTGTTTTTGAGTAATTGTCGTCGGGAAAGTTTACGGCAATAGGTTCTGAATGGATGACAGTAAATGTGGAAGTTTTGTATAGCAATGCCACATCAATACCTCTTCTATCGGGTGATTCGTAATGAACAAAAGAGTAGGGTTGGGCTACTAAAGGTGTTTCATTGATCAATAGATGCAGCACTTGAGCGTTTTCCACTTCTGCCATACCAATTATATCAGGTGTATCCCATTCTCCTATAGCGATAAGTGTTTTGGCAATATTGTTGATTTTTAGTCGTAAACGGTTTTCTGTCCAATGATTGTTACCTTCCGGTGTAAAGGTATCGTCGTTGGTGAGGCTGTCATCTTTGCAGTCAAACAAATTTTCCACATTGTAGAAACACACCCGCAAAGTGTGCTTGTTTCTTTGTGCAAAAAGGTGATTTTGCAACAAAAAACTTGCAAAAAATAACAGAAAAGCCGATAACAATATATGTCGTTTCACAATCAGCAAAGATAATTATTTTTTTTGTAACAAAGTGTTTAATTGCAATTTTTTTTCAAATAAATTGTATTTTTTTCTTTTATGAGTCATTTTTTCAAATCTACAACCATAAAAAAACCCGCATTTTTGCGGGTTTTAAATGTGTCTTTATAGTATAATTACATACCTGCTGCTTGATTGGCAGTAATGGCAACCACATTAACAATGTCTTCAACAGAACAACCGCGAGACAAATCGTTGATAGGAGCAGCCATACCTTGCATAACAGGTCCTATTGCTTGAGCACCTGCCAAACGTTGAACCAATTTATAGGCTATGTTTCCTACTTCCAAAGATGGGAATACCAAAACATTTGCTTTGCCGGCAACAGGACTGCCCGGAGCCTTGGAAGCACCGACTTTTTCAACTATTGCTGCATCAGCTTGCAATTCTCCGTCTATAACCAAAGTGGGGTCCATTTCTTTTGCAATACGGGTGGCATTGACAACTCTGTCAACCAATTCGTGTTTTGCACTTCCTTTTGTAGAGAAACTCAACATGGCAATACGTGGTTCGATTCCTGCAATATTGCGTGCTGTTTTTGCTGTAACAACTGCAATTTGGGCCAATTTGTTTTCATCGGTATTAGGATCTGCAGCACAATCTGCAAAAACCATAATTCCATTGTCGCCCCATTGTTTGTCTTTCATAATCATAATGAAAGCTCCTGAAACTACATTAATGCCGGGTAAAGTTTTAACTATCTGAAAAGCAGGACGTAGCACGTCTCCCGTTGCATTCATGGCTCCTGCAACTTCTCCGTCAACTTCTCCGTTTTTGATCAAAAGAGTTCCTAAATACAAGGGGTCTTTAACCAATGCAGATGCCTTTTCCATGTCCATTCCTTTTGCTTTACGCAATTCATAAAGCATGTTTGCATAAAAATCAGCTTTCGGATTATTGTTAGGGTCGATAATCTCAGCCTCTGCAATATGAGTCAGATTCCATTCTTTTGCTTTTGCATGGATAGTTTCCTTGTTTCCAAGTAATACTAATCTTGCAATTTTTTCAGATAGAATCACATCGGCTGCTTTTAAAGTTCTTTCTTCTTCACCTTCCGGCAATACAATACATTTGTTTGCTTTGATAGCGTTTTGTTTTATTTGTTCTAATAAATCCATGCTTATTTTGTTTTATGTTAAATAATTCATTAATTGAAATGCAAAAATAGACAAAAAAATACTATTTTTCCGTAATTTTACAAATTTTATTTTCATTCATTCAAAAGTTTCCAAAGTGTGTCCTTTACTTGTGTAAGTCCCATTTGTGCATGCGAAGACATAAAGACAATAGGAATATCCAGTTGGATATTCTTTTTTATTTTATCCAATTCCTCTGCGGGTACAAGGTCGCATTTTGAAATGGCCAGCATACGTTTTTTGTCCAACAATTCCGGATTGTACAATTTCAATTCATTGAGTAATATATGATATTCTTTTACAATGTCTTCAGTGTCAACAGGTATTAGAAACATCAAAGCTGCATTGCGTTCTATATGTCGCAAAAAACGCAATCCCAAGCCTTTTCCTTCTGCGGCACCTTCTATAATGCCGGGTATATCTGCTACAACAAATGAACGATTGTCTCTGTATTTTACCATGCCCAAGTTGGGAACTAAAGTAGTAAATGGGTAGTCGGCAATTTTGGGTTTTGCATTCGAGACGGCGGCGATAAATGTAGATTTGCCGGCATTAGGAAAACCCACTAAACCTACATCTGCCAACACCTTCAATTCCAATATCATCCAGCGTTCCAATCCTGATTCGCCCGGTTGTGCAAAACGAGGTGTTTGTCGAACGGCAGTTTTGAAATGTACGTTGCCCAAGCCGCCGCGACCACCTTTTAGCAGGATAATTTCTTGTTTGTCTTCTATAACTTCTGCAACTTGTTCGTTGGTTTCAGCATCTTTGACAATGGTGCCCAGTGGTACATCTACATAGACATCTGCACCATCTTTGCCGAAACACTGGTTTTTGCCACCGGCTTCTCCGTTTTCGGCAAGAATATGTTTGGCATATTTTAAATGCAACAGTGTCCAAAGTTGTGCGTTGCCTCTTAGAATAATGTGACCGCCGCGACCGCCGTCACCACCATCGGGACCGCCTTTGGGGTTCATGGCAATTCGTGCCAAGTGTGCCGAACCGGCACCTCCATTACCCGAACGGAAAAATATTTTGACGTAATCTATGAAATTTTCATTCATGGCATCATTTTTGATATAGTATAAGTAAAGTGCAAAAGTATCATTTTTTTTCATTAAAAGAATCAATAAAAAGTGTTATCTTTGCGATTTAGAAACCTAAAAAATAAGTAGCTATGAAAACAATTAAAAGAACAATCGGATTCGCACTCGCAATCACCTTATTCTTGGTTAGTTTCAACGAAGCCAAAGCGAGTGTAGGCAGAACTGCAGCACGCAATTTCATTAACAAAACTTCGTATATCATTTCAGAAGCATACGAAATTGTTTCGTACTACAACTATTATTCTACAGGATATTTGGCAAAATCGATCAATCATCAACAATATGCCAAATATTTATATGATAGAGGTTTTTACTCATATGCTGTATATCATTCCAATCTGGCACGTAAGTACAGCTTGCAAATAATTTATAGTTGCAATGATTATTGGAACAATTACTATAATTATTATCGTTACGGATTTGATTATAGAAAATATCACTTTGCCGGCAGACCGATTCCACCACGTCCGTCTTCCAATAGCGGTTACAACCCACACCCATATAATTATCATGGCAATGGTCACGGAAATTATCATGGCAATGGTCACGGCAATTATCATGGACAACCAAGTGGCAAACCGGCAGGCGGTGACAGAGGCAATAGTGGAAATTATGGCACAAGACAATCCAATAGTGGCATAAATGCGAATAATAAATACAGCAATAGTAAGTATTATTCAACTGCCAATGGTGTAGAAACAAAAGATTTTGACACTTGGAATAACAACTACTATACTGAAGATGAAAAAATGTTGATAGTAGATATGCCGACAGAAAATACTTTGGCAGCAGAACTAAACAAAAATGCAAATGTTTCCATGAAACTTAGCAGCGACAAGGATGCTGTCAACAAAGGAATAAAGACCTTTAACGATGATGTGGTTTCTTACAAGAGCGAAAAGGCAACGGAGGCACAAGTCATCTCGATTACCTCACCCAAAGAATTGAGTACGGCACCTAATCGCAGTTCAGCAAGAAGTACGACCAACACCACTATCAATTCTGAACCGAAAGCAAGCACTTCATCAACGGTTACTCGTCCGACAAGTACAACTACAACTACTTCTTCATCAGTAAATCGTAGTGTCAACACAAATACTACCAATAGATCAACCACTTCATCAGTGCCTACAAGAACTACCATACCGGCAAGTAGTAGTACAACCAGCAAGTCGATGTCGACAAGTACTTCTACTACCACAAGGTCAACCTCTACAAGCAGTAGTTCTGCAGTACGGACAGCCCCGGCAAGTTCGTCTACTACAAGCAAATCTACTCCGAGTAGCAGTTCTTCAAGTAGTTCTACCAATCGTTCAACGGCAAGACACTAATAGATGGAGAAATTGACATATAAGCAAGTCATAAACGGCATACAAAGATGGTTTTTCATTACATTAGGATTAGCCATCTTTGCTTTTGCTTGGTGTGCTTTTCTTTTGCCAAGTCAGTTGATGGGCGGAGGTGTCAGCGGAATAGCTTCATTGCTGTATTTTGCCTTAAAAATTCCGGTGGGAATTTCCACCATGGTCATCAATGTGTTGTTGGTAGTTACGGCGTATAGAATTTTAGGTTTCAAATTCAGTTTGAATACTATCATTTGCACAGTGATAGTATCTGCATTTTTTGCCATATTCCAGTCTATGTTTGTCAACCCTATAGTAGATGATAAATTGCTATGTGCCTTGGCAGGGTCGATGATATCGGGAGTAGGAATCGGCATTGCCATCAATTATGGCGGAAATACCGGAGGAACAGATATAATTATATTGGTTATCAATCAGTTTAGAAATGTTTCCTATGGAAGAATGTCATTGTTGATGAATGTGATTATTATCGGTTGTTCTTATTTTATTGTTCAATCGGTAGATTGTTTGATATATAGTTATGTAGCCATGGTGGGCACTTCTGCTGTCAGTGATATGGTGATAGAAGGATATAGGCAAACTTATCAAATGATGGTATTTTCCAAAAAAACGGAGGAAATATCCGAGCGTATCAATCAGGAATTGCATCGCGGCGCCACTTTGTTGAAAGGACAAGGTTCTTATACTAAAGAAGAAAAAGAAGTTTTGTTAGTTATTGCCCATCGCGAAGACAAACATCATATTATCAGAATTATAAAAGAAGTTGACGACTCTGCTTTTGTATCTATAGCAAAAACAAGTGGTGTATTCGGGAAAAATTTTGACAGATTGCGTCTATAACTATTTCATGATATTTGGAGTAAAGAAGAGATATTTTTAAACAAAAAAAAGCCCGCATTAGCGGGCTTTAAATTTTAGTCGGCATAAAGAAAATTGCCGGTTTTGTCAAATTTTAAATCAAAGTCATTGTCAAGTTCTATATCATAACCATTGTGGTTAAGTTCAATTTTGACAATGAAATTATTGGGGAATTGTGTTTTTACATAGTTGCGGATAGCCGCTGGTACTATAGTGGAAGGCACTTCGGAGGTTTGGCAGTCCACATCTTTCCATTCACCTTGTCGGGTAAACTCAATTTTGGTACCATTCTTTAAGATAACCTCATATTCTCCGTCATCATATTTAGCGGAAAACATTCCGACATTTTTAAAATGTGTGTTAATAAACTGTTGTGCTTTCTGTGGCAGATTGTTAAAAGTAATCGGACGGTCATTACAAGCAAATGTACTTGAAACGATTAATAATAACGTGAGAATTAACAACTTTTTCATACTTTAATAGTTAAATTAAACATTTATTTTTTTCTTTCATAATGCAAAAGTAATAAAAATTTTTCAAATATAGGCAATATCCTTTCATTTGTCTTAGCACCTTGGTGAATATAGGTTTTGCACTATTTTTAATAAGTGCCAATACATTATAGATTGTCTATCACTTGCTGTATTCTTGCAAATATCTCGTCCAATGTTCCTACACCGTTGATGGGATGGTATTTGTTCAAACCTTTATAAAAATCGATTACCGGCATGGTTTTGGAGGCATATTCTTTAAAGCGTGCCTCTATCACTTCTTTGGTGTCGTCGCTACGACCTTGAGTTTTGGCTCTTTGTAACAAACGTTCAGTAAGTTCTTTTTCTGGCACTTCCAAACTGATCATGCCCGATAGGCTCATGTTTCTTTTAGAGAGCAGGTCTTCTAAAATTCCGGCTTGCTCAAAAGTTCTTGGAAAGCCGTCAAACAAAAAACCATCTGCTTTCGGGTTGTTGTCCATTTTTTCTTCCAATAGTTTCACCACCAATTCATCAGGTACCAAATGTCCTTTGTCGATGAGTTGTTTGGCCTGCAAACCTAATGCGGTTTGTTGTGCAATTTGTTCTCTGAGTATGTCGCCTGTAGAAATATATACCAAATGGTATTTCTCCAGCAATTTTTTTGATTGTGTGCCTTTTCCTGACCCGGGAGGTCCAAATAATGCAATGTTTAACATTTCTTATAATTTTTTGAATTCAATTTTTCTAATATTTTTGCAAAGATACAAT
>DBXJ01000085.1:4919-11725 GCA_002309475.1 Bacteroidales bacterium UBA1215 | reverse complement strand
CATTGAGTCGTAATCTTGGTATATGAACTTCGATCTGAATCTGTTTTGCGATATGTTGCAGTTGATAAGTTTTAATGAGTTATATTGGTCTTCTTCTATCCCTACAAAATAATCTTCTATTGTGTCGTTGGTGAACTCGCAGTTACGCAGTATGATACTATCTCCCCAGAATATTGTATTAGGTATATAAGAGTTACGTATTTTCAAGTTATTCACCTCAAGTGTGGTTCCATAATGATCAGCATCCAAAAAATCGTAGAAACCATTGCTGCTATTACTGTCAATAATAAAATAGTAGTCACTGCCGTTTTCGCCAAAAATCATCATACCGTAAATTTCGAATATATCTTCTTCACAGTTGGCGGATATTTTCAGGTTGATATCTTTTCCGTATGGGTATACCTCGGCATAATACACTTCCAACTCATATTGGTTGTTGAAAGTATAGTCGTCGGTGAGGAGGTATTTGCCAATGCCTTTGGTGCGGGCTATAGCGGTATCAAGGGTTTTTATGGCAGTACCGGCAGTGAGACCATTGCGGCTGTCGTCGCCATTAACACCATCCACATATATTACAGGCATGTCTATCTGTTCTGCCTTTATAGAGAAGGCTTGCGGAGCTTTGGTAGAAACCAACACGAGATAATATGTGCCGGTATAGGAAAATTTCATGACTGAATTCAACATTATTTCATTATAGTCCTTGTCCAAAAGTATGCCACCATCTATGCCCATTGTGCTGTCCTCATCAAACATGAGAAATTTGCCCTGAGTGCCTTGGAAAGAGTATCCCTTGGCTATGCACGAAGTATTGTAGATAACTATAGTGGGATCATCTGTTCTAAAGGTGTCTTGTATGCTGAAAGGCAACGATACAGGTGTGAAAGTAAGCTGGTTGATTGGGGTTACGCTGATAGTGTCCACAGTAAGGGTGTAGGGGCGGTTTGTGGTATTTTTGCTGAATTCGGAAACAATTAGGTAGTATTGTCCGGCTGTTACCTCGTGTGTAATACGGCTACCATAAGAGGAGGTCCCATTCACGCTCCAATCGTCGTTGTAAGCCACTTCTTGGAAATTAGCGTCGAGCAGGAAGAGGTATGAGTCCCATCCGCCGGCACCGGACACTAATTGTATGTCCAAATAGGTATTGAAGTTCACGGTGATGGCATAGCCTTTGCCTCGCATGCCTGAACGCAAGTCCTTGAGGATTTTGCTGCCGTTGGCAAGGCTGTCTGTAATAGAATTTGGCAGGCTGCTCATGTTGAAGAAAGTGTAATTTAAGTCGCGAACGTAGGATGAATCGCTCGGACTTTGTGCCTTGGAAGTGAAAACTCCCACTACAAAAAACACTGCTAAAATTGTAAAAATACGTTTCATAAAGTATGTTTTTTCGTTAAGGGGACTTCTGATTTTACCATTTCTCTGCAATTCCTCCGAACCTGCCGAAGTCCGTTAAACATAATCCGTCAGAATCACGCCGCAAAAATACAACTTTTTTTTTTAATAGCAAAAAAATTTTTTCAGAAAAAACTCCGCTCACCCCGAAATTTAAAAACGAAAGACGGTTTTTTTCATTTTTTTAGAGATGTATCTTTATTAATAGGTATAAAATTATCGTGCCGAACAATCTGCCACCTTGGTCGGCAGGGAAAACAGAAATTGTTGGTAGGTGTCTTGTTTTTGTAAGAAAATCAAACAATTGGCATTTTCCCCTCATGGTAAAAAAGTTTCTTCCATTCAACAAAAAATTGTGTATTAATTTTTAATTAAAAGGTTTTGCTCATGCAAATATTTTGACTATTTTTGCTTTTTAAAATTGTATTTTCATTCTTAATGAGAAAAATAGTTAAAACGGGAGTTTTGTTGTGTTTGTTCTTTATGTTGATTTTCAACGGTTTCGGACAAACCAAAGCCAGTCTTTCGCAAGAAAAGAAAAAATTGGAACAAGAAATTGCTGAACAGAAAAAGATTTTGGCCACCACACAAAAAAACAAGAATTTATCTTTGCGGGAAATTCAGGTAATAAAAAATCAAATCAGCAACCAAGAAAAACTAATTGCCAACATCAATGCGGAAATTGGCGAATTGGATGGGGAAATTGCCAAAAATGAACAAGAAATTGCTCAATTGAACGAAAAACTAGAGCAATTGAAAGCGGACTATCGCGAGGCGGTTTATACAGCTTATAAATATAGGAATATCACCAACAAAGTGGGCTTTATTCTTTCTTCGGAAAGTATTTCCCAAGCACTCACCCGTGCCAACTATTTGGTACACTATGCCTCCGCACTGAAAAGTCAAGTGCACCTGATTAGCAAAACACAAGAAGACATTCAAAAACACAAAGAAACTTTGCAACAAAACAAAGAAGAAAAATCTTTGTTGGCACAAAACAAACTATCCGAAAAAGAGCAGCTTGCAAGACAAGAAAAAGAAAAGCAAAATATTGTCAACAAATTAAAAAAGAAAGAACAAGACATCAATGCCGCCATTCAAAAGAAAATAAAACGGCAAAAAAATATCGATGCCGCCATTCAAAAAATCATCAACGATGAAATTGCCAAAGCCAAGGCGGCGGCAGCCAAAAAAGCCGCTGCAAGCAGTAGCACAGCCGGCAAAACACCCGCTACTACCACCACCCCGAAATCGTCATCGGTGGCATTGAGTTTAACACCTCAAGAAACAGCCCTTGCCCAAGATTTTGAAAGTAACAGAGGCAAATTGCCATGGCCGGTGGAAAAAGGAAACATTGTCACCAAATTCGGTGCCTATTCTCATCCGGAAGTTTCTTCGGTGCAGTTGAACAACAACGGCATTAATATTTTGACAGAAAAAGGAGCCACGGTCCGAGCGGTTTTCAAAGGAAAAGTAGCTGCTATTGCCGATGTAAACGGTGCCAAAGCAGTAATTTTGAAACACGGCAACTATTTCACCGTCTATACCAATTTGGCAAGTGTTTCGGTACATCAAGGTGACAATGTCAACACCAAACAAGCTCTCGGCAGACTCATACAAGAAAGCAACGACAGTTATTCAGAATTGCATTTTGAAATTCTAAAAGAAAAAGTTTATCAAAATCCTTCTCTATGGATTTTAAAATAAAAACCAAACCAGTGCAGTTTTTTCTCAAAACAGAGAAAAAATTGTGAAAATACAATTTTAAAAGAAAAAATTGTACATTTGCGAGTTTTATTTTTGTCTTAAAACAATTGTTATTTATTTGAAAATAAACTATTTACAATCTTTATAAGAAAAGTGGAAATTATATACACTAAAAAAATGCTGCAAGATGCCTTGCAATCTGCTCACCAAACCCACAAAACCGTTGGTCTTGTGCCGACTATGGGAGCTTTGCACAATGGACATCTCACTTTGATAAAACAAGCACGAGCAGAAAACGACATTGTTGTTTGCTCGATTTTTGTCAATCCGATTCAATTCAACAATCAGGAAGATTTGGAGAAATATCCACGTTTGCCGGAAGAAGACATTGAATTGATAAAAGACTATTGTGATTATTGTTTTATGCCTTCGGTAGAAGAAATGTATCCTGTTCCGCCGACCGAAAAATACAATTTCGGGGCATTGGAAGCTGTTATGGAAGGGGCTATGCGTCCGGGACATTTCAATGGTGTAGGAATCGTTGTAAATCGTTTATTTCAACTCACACAACCCACCAAAGCCTATTTTGGCAAAAAAGACTTTCAACAATTAGCCATCATCAAGCAATTGGTAAAAGACGAACATTTAAATATAGAAATCCGCCCTGTTGAAATAGTTCGTGAAAAAGACGGCTTGGCTATCAGTTCGCGTAACAAACGTTTGAGTGAAACTGCCAGACAAGAAGCTCCTTTTATTTATCAAACCCTTTTGAAAGCAAAAGCAGAAAGCACGCATTTGCTCCCTAAACAATTGGAGAAATGGATTGCAGAACAATTTGCCGCCAACAAGGCTTTTGAATTGGAATATGCACAAGTAGTTGATGCCGATACCTTGCAACCTATTGACGACTATCAACACAGCCAATCGGTCATCATCTGCCTGACAGCATGGCTGGACAATGTTAGACTTATTGACAATATCATTATCAAATAACATGCAAATAGAACTTTTAAAATCAAAAATTCATAGAGTAAAAGTTACCGAAGCCAATGTAAACTATATCGGTAGTATTACTATTGACGAAGATTTGATGGACGCAGCACTCTTGGTAGAATATGAGAAAGTGCATGTGGTGAATGTTACCAATGGTGAAAGATTGGTAACCTATGTTATTAAAGGAGAACGTGGCAGTGGAATCATTTGTTTGAATGGTGCCGCCGCTCACAAAGCCCGGATTGGAGATATCGTCATCATTCTTTCGTATGCCATATTGGACGAAAACGAGGTGCCATTTTTCCGACCTGTCTGCATTTTCCCCGAAAACAATCATTTGAAATAGTCCATTATTCTAACAGCATTTATTTTTTCTGCCGGAAAAACTGCAAAACAAAAGATTACTTTTATCGGCATTAAATTTCCTTTATTGCAATAAGCTTTTGTTTTTCAATCGTTTATGTGTTTATTTTTATTTTACAATCTACTGATTTTGACAAGTTTTTTTTTAGTATCTTTGCATTTTTATATATAATTAATAAACACATAATTTTTTTACTATATGGATATTAAAAGAGAAGAAATTGGTACCCTTAATGAGGTAATAACTATTAATTTTGAACCAAACGACTATCAAGAAAAAGTTGAAAAATCGTTAAAAAATATACGTCAAAAAGCCAGCGAACCGGGTTTCCGTCCTAGTCATGTTCCTGCCGGTCTTATCAACAAAAAATATGGTAAAGCTGTTTTGGCAGACGAAATTAGCAAAATGACCAATGATGAAATATTCAATTATTTGAAAACCAACAATATAAATATTCTTTTTGAACCGATTGCACTGCCGGAAAAAACCGTTGGTGACTTTGACAAAGCAGAAAATTTCAGTTTTGCCTTCGAAATCGGTATTCGTCCTGAAACCACTATTGATTACGAAAGTGCAAAGAAAATAAATGACTATCACATCACTGCAACAGATGAGGAAGTCAATACAGAAATTGCTGCCATGAGAAAACGTGTCGGCAAATTCTCTTCCACCGAAGAAATAAAGAAAGAAGATATGCTCATGGTAACAGTGGTTCCACAAGAAGGTGAATCTTTCACTTCTTCTTTGATTATTTCTTACCTTACTGAAGAAAAAGCAAATGAATTAGTAGGTAAAAAATTGCACGACGAATTTCCGTTGGACATAGAAAAAGATTTTCTCAGCGACTACGAACGCTCCACATTCTTGAAAGTGAAAATAGAAGAATTGGCAACAGCTCCAAAGCAGGTAACCATCAAAGTAGATGCCATTCACCATATTGAACCGGCCGATTTGGACGAGAAATTCTTCTCTTCCATGTATCCGGACGGCAGCGTAAAAGATGAAGCCGCTTTGAAAGAAAAAATCAAATCACAAGTGGAATTGCGTTATGTAAACGATGCCAATGCCTTCTATCGCAATAAAGTGATGGAAACATTAGTAGAAAAATCCAATATACAACTTCCTGACGAATTCATAAAAAAATACTTGGTGGAAAGCGACAAAAAATATACAACGGAAAGCATCAATGAAAAATATGCAGACATCCGATTGTCAATTGTTTATCAATTGTTGGAAGACCAAATTGCCAAAGATTGTGAAATCAATATCAATCGTGAAGAAGTTCTTGCCTATATCAAGAATTACATTCGTTTAAGTTATTTCGGCGGTGTAGGAGAAATGTCGGAAGAACAAGAAAAACAAATTGACCGCTTTACTGCTGAAATGGTAAAAAATCAAGAAAATTTCAAAAATGCCTACGAAAACATTTTCTTTGATAAAATCACAGAAGGTTTGCGAACAAAATTAGCACCTAAAGTAAAGAAAATGAACTATAAAGCATTTGTTGACGAAGTTAGTGGCACCAAAAAGCCAAAAGCAACTAAAAAAGCAACTAAAGATTCTAAAGAAACCAAAGAAGAATAAAGAATATGTATAATTTAGGAGACGAATTTAAAAAATATGCGGTAAAACACGCAGGCATCAACAGCATGACTTTACATAGTTATGCTTCTACTATCAATGAGTATATTACGCCGAATATTATTGAAGAGCGACAACTCAACGCTGTTTCTATGGACGTATTTTCCCGTTTGATGATGGATAGAATTATTTTTATGGGTGTGCCAATTTATGATGATGTTGCCAATATCATACAAGCCCAATTGTTGTTTTTGGAATCGGTAGATTCCAGCAAAGACATACAAATTTATGTCAATTCTCCCGGCGGTTCTGTCTATGCCGGTTTAGGCATCTACGATACCATGCAATACATTGGTGCCGATGTGGCAACCATTTGTACGGGAATGGCAGCTTCGATGGCGGCAGTTTTGTTGTGTGCCGGCAGCAAAGGCAAACGTTCTGCCTTGAAACACTCTCGCGTAATGATACACCAACCTATGGGTGGCACACAAGGACAAGCTTCGGATATAGAAATTGAAGCCCGTGAAATTCTCAAACTGAAAAAAGAATTGTACGAAATTATCGCTACCCACAGCAACCAACCCTTTGACAAAGTTTGGGCAGACAGCGATAGAGACTATTGGATGACAGCCGAAGAAGCCAAAGCATACGGCATGATAGACGAAATTCTACAACGCGGATAATCTATGGCATCTAAAGAGCGTTTTTGTTCATTTTGCGGAGCAAGAGAAACCGCCAAAAATCTACTCATTGACGGTATGAGCGG
>DBXJ01000085.1:4588-4773 GCA_002309475.1 Bacteroidales bacterium UBA1215 | reverse complement strand
AAGAAAGTACTTTCAGTCGCTGTTTACAACCATTACAAACGTATTGACTACTATTCCAAACGCAAAGAAGATGATGTAGAAATAGAAAAATCCAACATTATTCTTGTTGGCGAAACCGGAACAGGCAAAACATTATTGGCACGTACTATCGCACAAATGATAGACGTGCCCTTTTGCATTGCCGA
>DBXJ01000085.1:0-4543 GCA_002309475.1 Bacteroidales bacterium UBA1215 | reverse complement strand
CTGCTACAAGCTGCCGACTATAACGTGGCAAAAGCCGAGCGTGGCATTGTCTTTATTGATGAAATCGACAAGGTGGCACGTGCCGTTGACAACCCCTCTATCACCAGAGATGTTTCCGGAGAAGGCGTACAACAAGCCTTGCTGAAACTATTGGAAGGCAGTATTGTCAATGTTCCGCCGGAAGGAGGAAGAAAACATCCGGAACAAAAATTTATTCAAGTAAATACACAAAACATCCTTTTTATTGCCGGAGGTGCTTTTGACGGAATAGAAAGAAAAATTGCCAATAGATTAAATACCAATGTTATCGGATACAAAAAAGAAAATAATGCTATCAAAAAAACCAATCTTTTGGAACATGTGTCCGCCCAAGATTTGAAAGCCTTTGGTTTGATACCGGAAATTTGTGGTCGTTTTCCGGTTATTACTCACCTCTGCCCATTGGATGCAGATAGCATGAAAAGAATTTTGTTGCAACCCAAAAACGCATTAGTAAAGCAATATACCAAATTGCTGGCTATGGACAATATTGAGCTGACCTTTGAAGATGAAGCATTGGAATTTATTGTTCAAAAGGCTTTGGATTTAAAATTAGGAGCAAGAGGTTTGCGAGCCATTCTGGAACATGTAATCACCGATGCCATGTTCAATATAGACATTATTGACCATCACCTCAATGTCAATGTGGACTATGTAAAAGAAAAATGCGCTAATATCATTCTCTAAAAAAACACAAAAAATTACTGCCAATATTCTAATTATTCTTTTTATCCGATAAGGCATAAGAAGAATGCTAAAAGTAAAAAAAATATTGTTTTTTCAAAAAAATATTGTACTTTTGCAGATTGTTTTGTAATCAAATTTTGAAAAAAGCAGACATTGAAACGATAAAAGACATTTTGTCATCTCCAAAAAAAATGGTGATTGTCACTCACTATAACCCCGATGGAGATGCGATTGGATCTTCATTGGCTTTGCTATTGTATCTCCAACAATACAAACACCAAGTCAGTGTATTGGTTCCCAATAGCTTGCCGGATTATTTAACTTGGATGCCGGAAAGTGAAAACATTCTTATCGCTACCGAACAATTAGACATCTGCAAAGAAAAAATTGAAGAGGCAGACATTATTTTTTGCTTGGATTTTAATGCATTCAACCGCGTGGGACAAATGCAGGAATTTTTGGAACAATCCAAAACTTTCAAAATTTTGATCGACCATCATATCAGTCCCATGAAATATTTCAATTTGAAATATTCTTTAACAGACAAAACTTCTTCTACCAGTGAATTGGTTTACAGACTGATAGTAGAGAAATTGGCTGACAAAAAGCACTTTACCAAAGCCATGGCCGAATGCCTTTATGTAGGCATTATGACCGATACGGGTTCCATGAGTTATTCTTGCAACAACCCTTCTACCTATAGAGTGTTGAGTGCTTTGGTGGATTATAAAATTGATGGAGAAAAAATCCATCGCCGCGTTTACGACACCTATTCAGAATCTCGCCTGCATTTATTAGGTTATTGTTTATTCAAAAAATTAGTGGTGTTGAAAGAATTCTCCACTTCTTATATGTTACTCACCAAGGCAGATTTAGATTTCTACAACTATCAACAAGGTGATACAGAAGGAATTGTAAATTATGGTTTGTCTATAAAAGAAGTGCGTTTTACTGCTTTTTTTACCGAACGCGATGACAGGGTAAGAATTTCATTCCGCTCAAAAGGCAACTTTGATGTCAATGTGCTTGCAAAACAATATTTTAATGGCGGAGGTCATAAAAATGCCGCCGGAGGAAACTTCTATGGCAACATTTATGATGCAGTGAATCTGCTGTTAAAAATACTCCCCTCTTACAAAGAACAATTAAATCAACCATGGGACGACTAATAAAAATTTCGATTTTCATATTATTGATAGGTATGTCGGCATGTCATAAAAAACAGATAGTTCCGTTGCCGACACAAACGGTAAACTATGAAGAAGAAAAAATTGCCGTCAATCAAGAAATTGCACGCAGAGAGTTGGCCGACATCAATCTTATTGCACAACGCTATGGTTGGAACCTGACAAAAACTGAATCAGGTTTGTTGTATATGATAGAAAACAAAAACGATTCGCCACGAGCACAAAAAGGCAACAGAGTTCAAATAAAAGGCACCATTACCTTGGCAGACGGCAGCGTTTTTTATGATAGCAAAACCGATGGTATCAAAGAATTTATCATTGACGGGTCTGAAGATATTGTCGGCTTGCATGAATTAGTAAAATTGATGGGTGTAGGCGAAAAAGCCAATGCCATTATTCCTTCTTTTTTGGCTTACGGCATCAGCGGAGATGGTTTGGAAGTGCCTGCCCTGTCGAGCATGATTTGTGAAATTGAGTTAATAAAAATATTATAAAAACAAAAAAAGATGAAAAAGTTATCTTTATTGGCAATATTATTAGTTGCTACAGTAGTATTCTCCTCTTGCGGGAACAAAAATTACAAAGGCTATAAACAAGCCGAAAATGGTGTTTATTACCAAGTATTAGAACAAGGTGATGTAAACGGAAAAACTCCTCAATTGGGTAATTTTCTTTATATTACAGCATCCTATTTTTCTAACAACGATTCTATTCAAAAGTTTGAAGAAAGAGATTTGGTAGATGTTATGAGAGATCATGCATTTGAGGGAGACATCTACGATGCCTACTCTATCATGCACGAAGGCGACCACATGAAATTTGCTATCAAAGCCGATTCATTCTTCATTGCAATGGGAATTTCATTGGAACAACTTCCATTTTCTATTTCTGACGAAGATGTAATCTATTTTGATGTGAAAATGAACAAAATTAAAACCGAAGAAGACTTCCAACAAGAAGAAGCTGAAGCAACTGCTCAATATATTGCCGACAACAATATCACAGTTGAGCCGACTGCCAGCGGTTTGTATTTCATCAAAACCCAAGATGGCAAAGGTAAAATGGCAAGCATAGGCGATACTTTGGTAGTTGAATATACCGGTAAATTCTTAGACGGACAAACATTCGATTCCTCTGTCGGACGCGAACCATTGACATTTGTATTGGGCTCACAACCTATGATTCCGGGTTTTGAAGAAGCTGTTCAAATGATGAACAAAGGTACAAAAGCCACTATTTTGTTGCCATCCGCATTGGCATACGGTGCCAGCAATCCTTCTTCTCCCATTCCTCCATACTCTGCATTGGTATTTGACTTGGAAATGGTTGATATTAAATAAAAAATATCTATATGAAAATCACGAAAATCATTTTCCCGATTTTTGCTTGCCTATTGTTAAGTGCATGCGGAGGGAAATATGCCGGATATGAAAAAACCGAAAGTGGTTTATACTATCAGTTTTTCACCTGCAACGAAACACAGCAGATGCCTGCTCAAAATGATGTTGTAGTGGCATGGATTACTATTCTTACTGACCAGGATTCTGTCATAGAAGACAACAAAAAAATGGAAATTATGATGCAAACATCTAAATTTGCAGGCGATATTTTCGAAGCCTTGTCTATGATGCATATCGGCGATTCTGCTGCATTTTTGATCAATGCAAAACAATATTATAACATCTACAACTATGGCCAAATTCCTGACTTTGTAGAAGAAAAAACCATGTTGAAATTTGTTATCAATATAGAAAACATTTGCACTTATCAAGAATTCTTAGATGCAAAATTGTTAGAACGCCAGCAAGAAGAGCAAAAATTGATAGCCGACTATTTAGAAACCAACCATATTGAAACAGAACCGACTGCTTCGGGCTTAATCCTCATCAAACAAAAAGACGGCAGAGGCAATATGGCAAAAGAAGGGCAAAAATGCGTAGTTCACTATACGGGAAAATTGCTTGATGGAACTGTTTTTGATTCATCTTACAAACGCAATCAACCTTTTGAATTTGTATTAGGTCGTGGACAAGTAATACAAGGTTGGGATGAAGGCTTCTCTATGATGAACAAAGGCGAAAAAGCTACTTTGATTATCCCTTCTAAATTAGGATATGGTGAAAATGCTGCCGGCATGGGAGGCATTCCCCCTTTCGCAACATTGATATTCGAAGTAGAATTGTTAGATATCAAATAAAATTCAATAAAAGCAACACATTGCTGTTGCTTTTATTTTAATACATTATCATGCAGACAATAGCACTTATTTGTTTGATAGTTTATACGGCTTTGTTATTTTTGGTCATGTTTATCACCTCACGCAAAGCTGATAATAACGCATATTTCACGGGGAGTCGCCGTTCGCCGTGGTTTGTTGTGGCATATGGTATGATAGGTGCCTCCCTCTCGGGTGTTACTCTACTATCGGTTCCGGGGGATGTTTATACCACTCAATTTACCTACTATGGCATTGTTATCGGATATTTTATAGGCTATGCCATTATTGCATGGATATTGCTGCCCTTGTATTATAAATTGAACCTCACATCCATCTATACCTACCTCAATCAACGTTTCGGCAACAACTCTTACAAAGTCGGTTCCTTGTTTTTTATCATCTCACGATTGCT
>DBXJ01000008.1:16683-17432 GCA_002309475.1 Bacteroidales bacterium UBA1215 | reverse complement strand
AAATATCGTCCGCAAACATTTTCTTCGGTTGTCGGTCAAGAAGCAATAACGACAACATTGAAGAATTCTATTTTGAAAAAACAAATTGGTCAAGCCTTTTTGTTTTGTGGGCCAAGAGGTGTCGGCAAAACGACATGTGCTCGTATTTTTGCCAAAACTATCAATTGTACGAATCGCACCCCTGAAGGTGAAGCCTGTGGAGAATGTCCTTCGTGTAAGTCGTTTGAAGCATCAGCATCTTTCAATATTTTTGAATTGGATGCTGCTTCCAACAATGGTGTGGATGAAATGCGAAAATTGGTGGAACAGGTACGTATTCCGCCTGTCGGCGTAGAATACAAAGTTTATATTATTGATGAGGTACACATGTTGTCAACAGCTGCTTTCAATGCTTTTTTGAAAACATTGGAAGAGCCGCCGGCATACGCCAAATTCATTATGGCAACCACCGAAAAACACAAAATTTTGCCCACCATTCTTTCTCGTTGTCAAATATTTGATTTCAAGAGAATTAATATTGACGATATTGTCAATCATTTGGAAAGTGTAGCAGAAAAAGAAAACCTGAATTATGAAAAAGAAGGTTTGTATGTGATAGCACAAAAGGCTGATGGCGGCTTGAGAGATGCTTTGTCTATGTTTGATCAAATTGCAAGTTTTTCTAATGGCAACATTACTTATACCAATGTTATAGAAAACTTAAATGTATTAGACAGTGACTATTTCTTTAAAATGGTAGATTATTTTGC
>DBXJ01000008.1:2268-16581 GCA_002309475.1 Bacteroidales bacterium UBA1215 | reverse complement strand
ACAAGAGAAAAATACAGACAGCAAGCCGATAAGTTTGATTTGATAAATTTGATAAAATTATTGTCATTATTTACCAAAACAGAATCTCAATATAAATTGTCCAACCATAAACGATTGCATGTGGAAGTGGCATTGATGCAAGCATGCACTCTTGACAATGTCAGGCAATCGTGAGGTCGATGAAGACGAAAACATACAAGCCCCATCGCCCCATTCAATATTGGCGGATAGTCATAGTAATTCGCAAAAAAAGCCAACTACTACGATGACTACCACGTCGATTCAAGATATAAATATAAATGTAGAACAAATAAAAGAAAGAGAAAAGGAAAAAGAGAAACAAGCAAATGAGTTACAACAACAAATTGATGTTGAAACTCGGCAAAAAGAAGAAAAGATAGAACAAAAAGAAGAAGACAAAAACGAAGAAACTATTAGCATTGATATCAGTGATATTGAAACAGAATCTACTAATGAAGATGCAGAAGATGTTACTTCCCAAAATAACAGGTTTGAATCTAATGATAACACGAAAGATGACGAAAACGACCAACAAATAAAGGCCATATCCAATGAAGAGGCATGGAAGAAATGTGTTGACGATTTGTCGTCTGAATATTCATATCTACGTGTATTTTTAAATAGTACAACTATACATTGGGGCAATAAAAAACTGATAATTGACGTTAATAAGTCTACCAAATCTTTGGTTGAGTCAGTGATACCGGAATTGGAAACTAATTTGGAACATATCAAGAGAGACAAGATAAAAGTGGAATTAGCAGAAAAAGCAATAGATAAAGACAACTCCCCTACCATTGACTACTCCAATCCGGACGAAGTTTTCAAGGCAATGATTGTTGACAATGGAGAGATATTGAATTTAAAAACAGAGTTAGAATTAGCCATCAAATATTAGAAAAAAATAAATTTAAGTTAAATAAGTATAAATAAAAATTTTATGAAGAAGTTATTGTTAATCGGGTTTCTATGTGCAAGCATTATCGGAAACCTATCTGTACAAGCACAAACTAAGTACGAATCGTATCCTAACGATCCTATAAAGGCACGTATTTATACCTTGGATAATGGGATGAAAGTTTACATGTCGGTATATAAAGATCAACCGACTATTAAGATTACTATTGCTACCAAAGCAGGTAGTAAATTAGATCCTGCCGAAACAACAGGTTTAGCACACTACTTTGAACACTTGATGTTCAAAGGTACAGAATCGTTCGGTACTAACAACTATGCAGCTGAAAAACCTTTATTGGACGAAATTGAACGTTTGTTTGAAGTATATCGTGGCATAGACGAAAGCAAAGTAAAAGAAAGAGAAGCTATTTACAAACAAATAGACAGTGTTTCTCAATTGGCATCCAAATATGCTATTCCCAATGAATACGACAAATTGATGTCTATTTTGGGTTCTACCGGTACCAATGCTGCCACTTGGGTGGATTTTACTAATTATTACGAAGAAATTCCAAGCAATCAATTAGAAAATTTCTTTATCATTCAAGCAGACAGATTTCAACATCCGGTTTTAAGGTTGTTCCACACTGAATTGGAAACAATTTATGAAGAAAAGAACATGACCTTGACAAAAGATGGTAGAAGAGCTAATACCGCATTGATGGAAGCTTTGTTTCCAAACCATCCTTATGGAACACAAACAACTATCGGAACTCAAAAAGATTTGAGAAATCCGTCTATTACCAATGTAAAGAAATTCTTTGACACTTATTATGTTCCAAACAATATGGCAATTATCATGGCAGGGGATTTCAATCCGGATGAAGCCATTAAAATTATCAACAAATATATGGGACAGATGAAGGCAAAAAAGATACCTGAATTTACTTTTACACCGGAAAAACCTATCACCTCTCCTATTGTTAAAGAAGTTGTCGGAAAAGATGCAGAATTTGTATATATAGCATGGAGATTTGACAATCCTAATAGTGCTCAATATCCGTTATTGGAAATGGCAGATATGATTTTGACCAATGGTTATGCCGGTTTGGTGGACTTAAACATCAATCAAAAACAACGTTGTTTGAATGCAGGTAGTTCTCCTGCCGAATTGCACGATTACACCTATTTGTCGTTGATGGGTTCTCCAAAGGCAGGTCAAACTTTGGAAGAAGTGAAAGATATTTTGATGGAACAAATAGAAAAATTGGCTAAAGGTGATTTTCCTGAATGGTTGTTAGAAGCTTCTGTTAATGAATTGCGTAAACGTCAAATGGAAAGCATTGAAAGCAACGAAGGCAGAGTTGACATGATGGAAGAAGCATTCTATTTGGATATTCCTTGGAAAAATATGGTTGAACACTATGATGTATTGGAAAAAATTACAAAAGATCAAATTGTTGAATTTGCCAAGAAATATATCACTAAAGATAATTGTGTGATTGTTTACAAACGTAAAGGCAAAGCAACTGATATTGATAAAGTTAAAAAACCAAAAACGACTCCTATCAAAATCAATCGTGAAGACAAAAGCGATTTTGTAAAAATGATAGAAAACAGAAAAGTGAATGAAATTCAACCTGTATTCTTAGATTTCCAAAAGGATATTAAAACTGCAGACGCTCAAAACGGAGTAAAAGTTTATTATACTGAAAATCAAGATAACGAACTATTTGATTTGAGTTATGTTTACGAAATGGGTATTTACAATGATAAATATTTGAATTTAGCATCCAGCTATTTAAAATATTTAGGTACAGACAAATACACTACAGAAGAAATTAAAGAAAATTTATATCGATTGGGTTGTAGTTTTTCTATGTCAGCCAGTGGAGATAGAAGTTATGTAACTTTGTCAGGCTTGTCAAAGAATATGACTGCTGTAATGCAATTATTGGAAGATATTATCAAAAATGCCAAACCTAATCAAGAAGCATTGGATAATTTAATTAGCGACATTTTAAAAGGAAGAGAAAATGCAAAAGGCAATCAAAACAGATTGGCAAGTAGTTTGTTGAGTTATGGTATTTATGGTTCCAATAATCCAAGTTTGCAAACATTATTGACAGAAAAAGAGTTAAAAGCTGTTACTCCTGAATTTTTGATAGCAAAATTGCAAGAATGGATTCAATACAAACATTATGTAATTTATTACGGACCACTTGCTATCAATGAAGTTGTTACAGATATCAACAAAGTTCACAATCCAAAGAATTTGAAAGATTATCCGGCAGCTATTACCTATGCAGAAACTGTTCCTACAAAGGATCGTGTATTTGTAGTTGATTTTGATTCTCCGCAAATGGTAGTATATGGAGTGTCTTTTGCTGGAAAATACAACAACAATTTAATTGCAGACATTGACGTTTATAACAATTATTTTGGTGGAAGTATGAATGCAATTGTATTCCAAGAATTACGTGAAGCAAGAGCATTGGCATATACAGCATTTGCCGCATTCCAACAACCGAGTCGTTTGAATAGATTGTCAATGAATATATCTTATATTGGTTGTGGAAACGACAAAGTAAGTCAATCATTGGCAGCATTCCAAGATTTGTACAACAATATGCCGGAAAATGAAGCATCTTTCCAAATTGCAAAAGATGCAGTTATCAAAGAATTATGCAACGATCGTATTACTAAAGATTCTAAAGTTTGGACATACTTGCATCTAAAACAATTAGGATTGAATAAAGATCCTCGTGAAGAAGCATTGGCAAAAGTTCGCACATTGACTTTCAATGATATTAAGAATTTCCAAAAAACATATATTACCGGTAAACCTACTACTTATATGATTGTAGGTAGCAAGGCCTCTTTGGATATGAAATATTTGAAATCAATTGGTAAAGTAACAATTTTGAAACCTAAAACTATTTTAGGATACTAATAGAAAACATAAAAAATAGAGGTCTTTGACCTCTATTTTTTATTTAAATATTTAGAAATGAAAAAAATAAGTTTTTTATCAGCATTTATTTTATTAGTCACTACTTGCATAGGACAAGAAATAGATGTGCCATTGATAAAAAATGTAGTAGCAAAATCGAATGAAATTATTGTTTCATGGGATTCTGTTGCCCATGCTGACGGTTATGAAGTGATCGTCAGTGCAGGTAAAAAAGATAGAGTATTTTATGTCGGCAATTGTGAGCTTGTTTTGGCAGAAGATATTATTGCCGGCAATATTTACCATATCTATTTGCGTGCCTATCGGTTTGACAATGCACATAGCCGACAAATTCAATATGTATTGCTAACTCCCCCATTGGCATTGGAAGCAAAAATTATGAAAAATGGTTTTGTGGCAAAATGGAATCGGAAAGTAAATGTTCGACAATATTATTTTTATGTTGCCACAGATAAAGATTTTACGCAAATAGTTACTCCATTCCATGGATTGATGACCAATAAAAAGACTTTCAAAGTATCAGGAATTGACAAAGGAAAAACCTATTACTATCGAGTCAAGACCATTGATTTGAATGGTGTTGAACACTTTTCAAATACTATTCAAGTGAATTATTATCAATAAAAAAAGCACCTATAAGGTGCTTTTTTTTATTTTGTGATATCTACTCATCATATTCATAGTTGTTAGTGGATCGCATTCCTGCCCCACCATAATAATTGGTCATGGTTCCATACACTAAAACCATTTTTTTATAATTTTCGGGATGGTCAGATAAATTTAGTTCATCTTGAATATTGCCCGCCGGTAATTGTACTCTATAGCAATTGCTGAGAGAAGTTTCGTTGGGAGAATCTGCCAGCAAAATGATGTTTTTTGTCATAAAGGGGCTGGTCCAAATGCCGGTAATATTATCGGGATAGCCTGTTGCCGTACCTACAATATATCCTTTTACCCAACCTTCTCTCCCATCGCTATTGATGATAGCAGAAGTGATATTGTAAGGATTGTTTTTGCTTCCATCACCACTTGGTGTAATGGTTGAGAATCCCTTTAAATCATCAATTGAACGAAGAATAAATTGCCAAGTGGAATTATATTTTGTCAAAATACCTATAATAGAACCTGTTCCCATAGGAATGGTATCTTTGGCGAAATCTGCATAAGTACTTGTTCTTAACGTGATATTTCCCGCATTGGAAACAAATATACGATTGATACAACCACCTGTTGTTGCTTCACCTTCCGGTGCAAATTGTTTTCTACCGCCATCATTGAAGGTAATATTGTCAAAACGCACTAAGGTATTTAATTTATCATTTGTCAAATCTGCAGCTGAAGAAATCAAGGTCGGTTCAATATTATCCATTGGAAACCCGTCTTTATGCAAAAATTTGTCAATATAGATATTAGGAATGCGACCGATATCTTCCTGTCCTTGTTCATTAATATAATAGCAACCCAGTTGAGGAAGTCCGCCATAATCACCGATGACCATACCTTGACAGGTAATAAATAATCGTTGTCCAATAGGAAAATCATTAAAAGTATAACTTTTATCTAATGCGATATCATAGCCGCCTGTTTCATCTTGCACATATATCTTTTTAAAAATATTGCCGGATTTATCATTGCCGACAACAATACAATCAAAAACGAGGTCGTCGTTGATGCTATCCACAACACCGGATAATTTATGTAATTGTTGAATATCATAAATAGAAACATTGGCAGGAGTGCCATTGTAGGTCGGCTCTATAAATTCAGGAATATCAAATTGTTCATTGCATGAAACCATCATTATGCCGATTAGTGATATTAACAAGAAAACTTTTTTCATAGTATTATTTTTTAAAATGTTAGAGAAACGTTTAATGAAAATGTAGTACCATAAGCATAGTAATATTTTGCAGGATGTTTGTTTACATCGTATTCGTCAAAATCAAAACGTAATTGCTCGTACCCATTGGTAATGAATTTTTTGTTGTTTAAAATATTGTTAATTTTTAGATTGAGATTTAAACGAAATTTCTTTAAATAGAATAATTTACCGACAGATGCATCTAAAATAAATTGTCCTTTTACTCTATTTTGTTTAGTGATAGTGGTAATTAAATCATAATCATTTTCCATTGATAAGCCTGCAATTGCCAATGAAGTTCTTCTTTCCGGATTGAAATCTATGTAGATTTTATCGTAATAACTGCAGGCAAATTCGGCAAACCACATGGTTTCATGAGAAAATTTTAATCCAAAAGAAACAGCAGCCTGAGGACCGTTTGGCACATAAAAGTTTTTAATATAAATTGTTTCTTCTACATCGTCTATTGTTCCATTTTCTGATGTAATATAAGCAATAGGTCTTGACGTATAGCGATGATCGGCATAAGTAGCACCGACAAAAGCAGACAAACAATTGATAATTTTTACATCTGCTCCTAATTCAATGCCAATATGACGAGTATTGATATCACTTAAAGTCTGGTCAACGTATGTTTTGTAGTCATCGTGAAAGAAACTGCTCATTTTGGTTAAATCTTTGTAGAAGCCGCAATATCCTGTAATTCTCGCCTTTACACGTCTATATTTAATTATATAACTTAAGTCAAAAACCAAGTTTTTCTCACTTTTCAGGTGATTAACAATTTTGTCGTTGATACGAGGAGAAATGTAGGCCACCTTCGCCGAAGGTGCTAATGTTTGTGCCGTTATATTAAAATTAATGAATTGATTATAAATAAATTTTCCGGTTATACCTGCATGGATGCCTCCATTGATAAAATTGTTGACAGCGGATTTTCCATAAGAATTGTCGGCATATCGACCATTCTTCATATTGCCGATTCTCCAGAAATGACTTCCGTTAATATTCCCTCCGATATAAAAATTGATGTGATTGTAGGAGAAATTGGCTAATGTCCACAAATTCTCATACCATGAATTAATGTTATAATCGTAGCCAAAACGATCTCCTTCTACCACTTTTCTATTAGGATTGTTCAAATCGTTTTGATACATATTTTCATTGTCAGGATAATCTTGCTCTGCGAATTGGTCAATATCTAACCAATAAGTTCCACCCAGCAGATCGTTGATAGTCTTGTAATAATTGCCATGATATCGTTGTATTTGCAATCCGATACTCAAACGAGTATGTTCGCCCAATTCGTTTTTGTAGTTAGTTGACAATGACAATTGATGATAATCAATACATCTATTTTCTAATATATAGCGAGCCTGCTCACCATTTTCTGCACTTAAATGGTTCACTTGATACAATCTATCCCAATTGATTTGTCTTGTATTGACATCGTTTTGCCATGCTATTGCAACATCATTAGCCGTAGATGCTTCTTGATGATAACTGGGTAAATAGCGATAATAATCAGGTCTTGGATTGCAGGCATTGTACCAATTTAAAGACGAAGTTCTATTAAAACCAAATTGTACTCCGAAAGTAGTTTCTAAATATGACTTTTCATTTATGGTCCACGTATGAGTGGCTAAAATGACCGGTTCATGGAATTTTCTTATCTTTGAATTTCGTTTTTTGCTACCTTGATATCCCCAATTAGGATTGTAGAAAGGATCATTTGTTATATCATAAACTTCTTGAACACAAGCACTTGAAAGTCCTCTTGAAGTCCAAACTCCAAAGCCATTTAATGATAAGCTATGTTTGCCAAAACGTTTTTCTAATGCCAAGAAATAAGAATAAGAATAATAAGGAGTTGCTTCAATATAGCCTTCGCGACCGAAGCGTGCTGCCAATGCAGCAGCCACTGCTAAGCCATTTTTCATCAATCCGGTAGCATAATTGGCTACTATCCTATTGGTAACAGTTGAATTAGAAATAGTATAGCCTACTTTGCCACCTTTTCGATATGAAGAAGCCTTTACATTGTAATTGATAACTCCTCCGATATTAGAAGCAGAGAAATCAGCCGGTTGATAAACAGTTGCTTCTGTTTGATTTTTAAACATGTCGTTTAATGCTCCCCACTGATAAAAACTTGCCTGATTGGCATCCAACTTATTCATTCTCATTCCATTGATGCAAACATTTTGATAATTGGAAGCAATACCACGACGTTTGAAAAAGGCGGTACTGAATTTATACGCTACAACTTCTTCATAGGGATCTTTGGTTGAGTTTAGCATTTCAGAAATATTTTGATTCCCGGTCAAACCTTCAATATCCACCTCTTCCATTAAAAAATCATTGTCAATTGTCGTTTCCGGTTTATTTGAGATGACAACAAAATTTTCAATATCGGTAATTGATGAATCGGTATTGTGAAATGCTTTAGAATTGACGCTAAAAGTTTCTATTTCTGATTGAATTTCAATTGACAAAATATAACTATTCGGTTGTAGCCAATTGATATGAAATTCTCCATTATCGTTAGTAAATACATAACGAGTTGTATCTGTAGACAAATATATTTTTACCTGCTGATAAGGAACAGCTTGTTCATCTACCACCCTTCCGGACAATATCCATTGGGCCATGGATGCATAACATGATATCAACAACAAGAGGAAAATAAAAATCTTATTCCTCATAATTATTTATCTTTTTGAGGATAATTATTTACATACCAATGATAGACATTGCGAATGCCATCTTCTAAATTTGTTTGATATTTATATCCTATTTTATGCAACAAACTAACATCTAAAAGTTTGCGAGGTGTTCCATCCGGCTTTGAATTATCATATACAATATTTCCTTCATAACCAACAATTTGCTTGATAATTTCTGCCAGTTGAGCAATGCTGATATCTTCTCCCGTTCCTACATTGACATGACTTTCATCGCTATAATGATTCATCAAATGTAGCAAGGCATCCGCCAAATCGTCAACATACATAAATTCACGCAAAGGACTGCCGGTACCCCATAGAACGACTTCCTGAGTATGATTGACTTTGGCTTCATGAAATTTACGTATCAATGCCGGTAGAACATGCGAACTGTTTAAGTCAAAATTGTCATTAATGCCGTATAAATTGGTAGGCATAGCGGAAATGAAATCGCAACCGTATTGTTTACGATAAAATTTGCATAATTCTATTCCTGTAATTTTGGCAACAGCATAGGCTTCGTTGGTGGTTTCTAAATAATCACTCATCAGATATTCTTCTTTGATAGGTTGTTGGGCCATACGAGGATAGATACACGAACTGCCTAAAAACAACAACTTTTTCACATGATTAAGATATGCTGAATGAATAATATTGGTTTCAATCATCAAATTATCGTAGATAAATGCTGCCGGATAGGTACTATTGGCAAGTATTCCTCCGACTTTTGCAGCTGCCAGAAATACATATTCAGGTTGTTCCATTGCGAAGAATTGCTCTACTTTATCTTGGCGGCGTAAATCTAACTCCTTCGACGACCTGACAATAATATTTGTATAATCATTTCGTTGCAAACAACGAACAATAGACGAACCTACCAATCCATGATGTCCTGCAACATAGATTTTTGCATATTTTTCCATAACTATATTTTTTTCACTTCGTTAACAACATATTTTAAATCATAATCTGTCATGATTTTTACCAGCTTGTCAAAAGATGTTTTTTGTGGATTCCAACCGAGTTTTGTGCGAGCTTTTGTAGGATTGCCCAACAATTGTTCTACTTCTGTAGGACGGAAATATTTTGGATCAACTTCCACAAGCACTTCTCCTGTTTTTTTATTATATCCTTTTTCATCAACACCTTCGCCTTTGAATTCTAAATCAATTCCGACATTGGCAAATGCTTTCATACAAAATTCTCTTACTGAATGCATTTCTCCGGTTGCAATTACAAAATCATCCGGTTGTTCTTGTTGTAATATCAACCACATACATTCCACATAATCACGGGCATAGCCCCAATCTCTTTGTGCTGACAAATTGCCTAAATACAATTTTTTCTGCAAACCATGAGCAATTCTGGCAGCTGCCATGGTAATTTTTCGAGTTACAAAGGTTTCTCCACGTCTTTCACTTTCGTGATTAAACAAGATTCCATTTGCGGCAAACATACCATAGGCTTCACGATAATTTTTAGTTATCCAATAACCATACAATTTGGCTACTGCATAAGGCGAACGTGGATAAAATGGCGTAGTTTCCGATTGAGGGACCTCTTGTACTTTGCCAAACAATTCTGAAGTTGACGCTTGATAGATACGCGTTTTTTTCTCCATACCTAAAATTCGAATGGCTTCCAAAATTCTCAATGTGCCGATAGCATCAGTATCGGCAGTATATTCCGGCACTTCAAAAGATACTTTTACATGCGATTGTGCAGCTAAATTATATACCTCATCCGGTTGGATGGATTGAATGATTCTTATCAATGAAGATGAATCCGTCATATCGGAATAATGTAGATTGACACTCCGCTGTTGTTTCATATCACTTACCCATTCTTCCAAATACAAATGTTCAATTCTACCTGTATTGAAACTGGAACTTCTACGCAATAAGCCGTGAACCTCATATCCTTTTTCAATTAAAAACTCAGCCAAAAATGAACCATCTTGACCTGTAATACCTGTTATTAGAGCAACTTTTTTCTTCATAATTTTATAAATGATTTACATACCATTGGCATGCTTTGATTAATCCCTCTTTTATTTTATACAATGGATGATATCCCAACAATCTTTCTGCTTTTTCGATTGATGCCAAAGAATGCGGAATGTCACCCAATCGGTTTTCTCCATGAATAAATTCAATATCAGCAATTTTAGAATCATACTGCGACAAAATTTCCTTCAAATAATCTGCCAATTGATTCAAAGAAGTTGATTCTCCACATGCCACATTGTATATGTTATTCAAAGCAGCAGTATTGTCAGTGATTGCTGCCAAGTAGTTGGCATAGACAACGTTTTCTATAAAAGTAAAATCTCTGGAGTAATTTCCGTCGCCATTGATTATAGGAGCTTCTCCATTGAGAAGTTTTTTTACAAATATCGGAATAACAGCTGCATACGTACTTTCAGTATCTTGTTTATAGCCAAATACATTAAAATATCGTAAGCCGATATAATCTAAACCATAAATATTGTGAAAAACATTGGCATACAACTCGTTGACATATTTTGTGATAGCATAAGGAGATAATGGATTGCCTATAATTTCTTCTTTTTTGGGTAATTCTTTAGAATCACCATATGTAGATGAACTACAAGCAAATATAAAACGTTTTACACCACAATCTCTTGCCGCAATCAACATGTTTAATTGTCCGGAAATATTTACACTATTGGTGGTTATTGGGTCTTTGATTGAACGTGGCACCGAACCAAGAGCAGCTTCATGAAAAACAATATCTGCATTTTCACACACTTGATGACAGACAGCTTCATCTCTAATATCTCCTAAAACAAATTGGAAATTGCTGTTATTTTCTAAATGTTGAATGTTAGAACGTTTGCCGGTTGACAAATTGTCTAAACAAATCACTTTATTATCATTAGATAGGAAAAATTCGCACAGATTGGAGCCAATAAAACCAGCTCCACCTGTAATCACAATTTTTTTATCTTTTAATATATTCATTATCTTGAATTTAAATTTACAATTTTAATTAATGTTTTGAAAATTATCTTCATGTCACAGACAAAAGACATTTCGTTGATATATTTGAAATTCAATGCTAATTTTGCAGGCATAATTGTTTCAATATATGTTTGTTCGTGGTCTTCTGCTTGTCGGAGAATTTCATTTTCATCAATATACATCAGCGAAGCCCAATCGGTTAATCCAGGCAATACAGACAATACTTTCATTTGTTCCGGCGTATAGTAATTGACATAATACCTTACTTCGGGTCGTGGGCCTACAAAACTCATTTGTCCGAATAGAATATTCAACAATTGTGGCAATTCATCTAATTTGCTCTTTCTTAGCAAATAACCTATTTTTGTAATTCTATTATCGTGATCACCGATAGTTAACAAACCGGCTTTGTCTGCATGAGCCCGCATGGTTCTGAATTTAAACAATTTGAAATCTTTGTTGTTTTTCCCGACACGTTGCTGTACATAGAAAACATTTCCTTTTGAATCAATCAAGATAGCAATTGATATCAACAAAAATAAAGGAAGCAGGATAATGATGGCGAAGAATGCCATCACAAAATCCAATATCCGTTTTACTATTTTCTTGTACATTAGAAATTTGTAGTATGATTTTCTTGATCCAGTCCGGAATCTTCTTTACCAATACTATATGAACCGGTTTTAACATAATTTTCCCAATCGGAAAATTTAGCTTCACCATAAACTGTTGAATGCAACAAACGATAATCTTTTGTAGTTCTGTCTAAATTATAAAATACAAAATATACATTTACTTGTCCGTTAGGAACCGAATTATAGTACCAAATTTCATACGGATAAGTATTTCCGTCAAAATTATGGTATTCTATATCGCTTGGCGGACCATATTTCAAATAACATTGTCCCCTATCAGTCCGATAACCTTTGTAACGCAAAGTGGAATAATTATTGTTGACTCTCAACACTCTATTATGGTATTCATACCAAGTTTCTACAGGATGATTTTCGTCTCTGCTTTTCCAGAAATTGTAAAAAAACAATATTCCATCTTCCAGTTGCTCTGGGGTGAAATTGTCAATAAATTTGTGCTCTGCAGGTGTTGCAATAACCGATATATAATCAAAATATTTTTTTAGCGTGTCATACGACATTGTATTTGTTTGCAAATTTTCAAATACTAAAGGATTATTTCTTTGGAAAAAATAAGATGTATAAGCATGTATCGTATCCCATTCATCACGGACTTCCAATTGCAATAAATAGTTGCCCGATGATAATGATTCGATATTATAGTTTTGCATTAATAAACATCTTATATCTGTAGTGTAAGTTTTTTGTTTTGACAATAGCGGTTCAGCATGAATGTCATCGGCTGAAACTATCTTTGAAAAAACAGTAAAAGACTTATTGTGTCCTAAAACAGATTCGGTATTATTGATTTCCACCCAATAAGAAAGCGAATTTACTACTTCCGGATAGTAATTGGAAAAATATGGCAAATATTCCCATCCGTATTTAGTATATTTGTTGTACTCTTCCACTCGGTTTTGATATGTAATAGGTTGAATGCTGGAAAAGGTAACAATATTGTTTGGAAAACTTAAATCCAATCTATCTGAATAGGTAATTTTATTCTCGAGATTGGCATTGTCATAAATAGCAATATAGAAATCGTAAATTCCTTTTTTAAGTGGAATTCTCAATAAGTCGTATAAATTATTTTTATCTTCATTTGATTGATTGTCATAGGTTTCAGAATAGAAAGTTTGATGTACATTGATAGTGTCATTCCCTTCTGCCATCAATTGGATATTTACACGAACAGATGCTTGATATTTGCCGTTTGTTTGTCGTATATAGTTCATTGAATTGCCAATAAACAAGAATTGCAATTCAATATAGGCGGAATCTTTTGTCATATCAAATTTCAAACAATTGAAATTCAAAACCAATTTATTGAGACTTACAGAATCGGAGGTAAGATAGTTTTTGTTGCTATTTGTCGGCATTGCTGAAGTCTGCGACATATTGAACAGAACAGCAAATGCTATTAGATACAATACTTTACCTATAGTATTATTTTTCATAAAAAAACATATTTCTAATTTACAAAGATAAAATAAAAAAATTAAAAAATTACTATTTTTTGATAAAAAAAATGTTATCTTTGCAAATTAAATTATGCGGAAGTAGCTCAGTTGGCAGAGCATCAGCTTCCCAAGCTGAGGGTCGCGGGTTCGAATCCCGTTTTCCGCTCTAAAAAATATGCTATGGGTATATTCAATTTTTTTAATAAAGATAAGAATAACAACGAGAACAAAGAAGAACTCGACAAAGGTTTAAAGAAAACCAACGAGAACTTTTTTCAAAAACTTTCAAGAGTCATTGTCGGCAAAAATACGATTGATGACGAGGTGCTTGACAATCTTGAAGAAATATTGATTGAGTCTGATGTCGGCGTGGATACTACTTTGAAAATCATTGAACGTATTACCGCTCGCGTTGCTAAAGATAAATATCTTGGAATTAATGAATTGAATAATATTTTAAAAGAAGAAGTGATAGAAATGTTGGCAAAGTCTAAAGATGAAAACAACATTCCTTTCACGCTTTCGGATGTCAAACGCCCTTATGTAATCATGGTTGTCGGTGTAAACGGAGTCGGCAAAACTACTACAATCGGCAAGTTAGCCTATCAATTCAAACAAAAGGGCTATAGTGTTTTATTAGGAGCAGCAGATACTTTTCGTGCAGCTGCTGTAGATCAATTAAAAATCTGGTCAACACGAGTAGATGTTCCCATTGTAGCACAAGAAATGGGTTCAGACCCTGCCTCAGTGGCATTTGA
>DBXJ01000008.1:0-2233 GCA_002309475.1 Bacteroidales bacterium UBA1215 | reverse complement strand
GCCGGTCGTCTGCACAATCGCATCGGTTTGATGAACGAATTGACAAAGATTAAACAAGTAATGAGCAAAGTGGTTCCTGATGCTCCACACGAAATTTTATTGGTTTTAGATGCCTCTACCGGTCAAAATGCCATTGAACAAGCTAAACAATTCTCTGCAGCAACCAATATCAATGCATTAGCAGTCACCAAATTAGATGGAACAGCAAAAGGCGGTGTGGTTATCGGCATCAGTGAACAAATGCAGATACCAATCAAATATATCGGTATAGGCGAAAAAATGGAAGATTTACAAGCATTCAACAAAGTAGATTTTGTTAATTCTATCTTTGAAGATAGATTGAAAAAATAACATGAAAATCCAAATTGATGAACATTCCGGTTTCTGTTTTGGGGTTGTAAATGCCATCAATGCCGCAGAGAAGGAATTGGCATCTCATGGTCATTTATTTTGTCTTGGAGACATTGTCCACAACAATGAAGAAGTGTCAAGGTTGAAAAAAATGGGAATGGATATTATCGACCATTCACAATTAGCAAGCCTTCACCAACAACGTATTTTAATAAGAGCCCACGGAGAACCGCCTCTTACCTATCAATTGGCACAACAAAACAACAATTTTATCATAGATGCTACTTGTCCGGTAGTATTAAAATTGCAAAAAAATGTCCAAAAAGGTTATTGTGAGATGCAAAAAAAACAGGGACAAGTTGTTATTTTTGGCAAAAAAGGTCATGCAGAAGTGATTGGTTTGGTGGGACAAACAAATGATTCTGCCATTGTCATCAGTTCTATAGAAGAAGTGAAAAAATTGAATTTTGACATTCCTATGCGTTTGTATGCTCAGACAACACAAAGTTTGCAAACCTATAAAGAAATTGTTCAAGCAATTGAAAATCAATATAAAGAAAGGACTGATAATGTGGATTTTGTATGGTATGATACCATTTGTCGTCAAGTTTCCAATCGTGAAGAAAGTTTAAAGATATTTGCACAAGCACACGATGTCATTATATTTGTTTCAGGAGCAAAAAGTTCTAATGGAATGATTTTGTATGAAATTTGCAAATCTGTTAACAAAAATTCCTATCTTGTTTCTTCTGTGGACAAAATTGATAAAAATTGGTTTACCAATATGGAAAGTGTTGGTGTTTGCGGAGCCACTTCCACCCCACTCTGGCTCATGGAATCCGTTGCGAAACAAATTGAAATTGAAATAAATAACATTAAAAAATAATTCAAATGAATAAAGAACAACTCATCAATATTATACAACGAAAGAAATCGTTTCTTTGTGTGGGATTAGACACCGATTTAAATAAAATTCCACCACATCTTTTGTCTTGTGACGATCCTATATTTGAATTCAATAAGGCAATTATAGATGCTACACTTCCTTATACTATTGCCTATAAACCCAATTTGGCATTCTACGAAACTCTGGGTTGGAAAGGTTTGTTGAGTTTGGATAAAACAATGGATTATCTTCGAAAAAAAAGTCAGGAGGTATTTGTCATTGCAGATGCTAAACGTGGTGATATCGGCAATACTTCTACACAATATGCTCTTTCTTTCTTTAACAGAGAACAACAAAATCTTAATTTTGATGCAGTTACAGTCGCTCCGTATATGGGAGAAGATAGTGTGAAACCATTTTTGGGTTTTGAAGATAAATGGGTTATTTTATTAGCGTTAACCTCTAACAAAGGGGCTAACGATTTCCAATTGTTATCTTCCAACGGGAAACGTTTGTTTGAACACGTGTTGGAAATTTCCCAAACATGGGCAGACGACCATAAGATGATGTATGTTGTCGGTGCCACCCAAGCACAAATGTTAACCAACATCAGAAAGATAGTTCCTAATCACTTTTTACTAATACCGGGTGTCGGTGCCCAAGGCGGTAATTTGGATGATGTGGTGAAATATGGTTTCAACAAAGATTGTGGTTTGATTATCAATTCTTCACGAGGAATTATCTATGCCGACAAAACCGAAAATTTTGCGGAAGCAGCTGCCACGGAGGCACAAAAAATTCAAAAACAAATGGCTACCTACTTGTAGGGCAATAAATATAACTAAAGAAATAAGTGCTATCGGTATTTTGTTCTAACTGATAACGCTTAATATGCTTATTGTTTTGTTTGTTATAATAGATAATTGAACTATTTGTGTTGAAATACCTGTTTAATTCATTAAAACCGGTATCTGTTTGAATATTGTTATTTTCTAT
>DBXJ01000075.1 GCA_002309475.1 Bacteroidales bacterium UBA1215 | reverse complement strand
TCGAATTTTTCGACATCAAGTTGGGGAGGAACAAGATATCTTCCTCATGCCTTTACAGAGGAAGGTGTTAAAACATCATTGAGAGTTTACATAGAAATCCTTTGTTGCGCCTTTAGAACGTTAGGAATAACACCGAATCGTCCACGTAGTTGTCGATGAGAATGACTTGCTTTTGTGCCGAACGTATCAAATCTGCCACAAAAGTGTAGGCGTCGAAAACTTGCCCATCGTAGAAGATGCCTTCAACGGGAGGTAATGCGGTACGCACAAAGAAACCTATTTGTTCTTCGGTCTTAGCGCCCCGCTGCTCCAACTGCTCAACCCTTTTGTTGATAACATAGCCACGCAACAGATAGTCTTTTAATACAGTATTTGCCCATTGACGGAAGTGGGTACCGCGTAAACTTTTAACACGATAACCGACAGAAATGATTACATCTAGATTGTAATATAATGTGTGGTAATTTTTACCATCAGCTGCAGTTGTCAAGAAATCCTTGACAACTGAAACTTTCTCCAAGATTGTCCTGCAAAGTTACGATATTCAAATCATAAAATCAATGGCAAATTTTGTGTTAATTTACTTAAAATCAATAGTTTGATAAAATTGCACTTTTGGTTCAGAAAGTGGACAAAAGTGGGTGAAAAGTTGCAAAAAAGAGCTGGTGAGATTTTAGGTGTCCACGCTGAAGTAGGGGAGAGAGGAACTGAAAATTCGGAAGGTTTGTGCCCGGACACCGCATGACATTATTATGTAGGGACGCATCGAATGCGTCCGTTGCTGGACAATTGTAGGGACTTCAAGATAGTGGCTAACATGTAGAGAACTTTTTTGGTGAAGGCTTTGGGGACAACAGAAGAATGTTTCTGTTTCTCGAACCGGTCGAAATTTTCGACCAGTTCACTTTATATAATTTGCTGACAATTTTATTTTTTTTCGATTTTTATATTTTGTATTGGAAATTTTTCTACTTTTGCAATGTGAAAAGCTATTGGAGTGTAAGCGTATTGCATTGCAGAAGGCACAAAGAGTTAAATCTTTAAAGGGGTTCGCTCCCTTTTCCAAATAAGCTTTTTCTTGTTTATTACAGCTGTTCTTATGGGAATAGCTGTTTTTATTTCCCAAAACTTCTTGCTCTCAATGTAATTTAACCCTATAATGGCGGTGTATGTGCTGTTTTCATCAATCACATTAGCAAGAAAGTACGTTCCGTCTTTTGCCTCTCTAATTTCGTTGTATCCGTTAATTACCACTCTGATAAAATCCAAGGCGGTGAACCCAAGTTTCTCAAGTTCTTTTTTATGTTTCCCGGCAACATGATCAATGTGTTTTTTATTGATTTTTATATCTGCTGATGGTATATGTGCCTCTTTGGCCCTTGCCATACTTATCCTTCCAATTTTGATATATTCTGTCATTTTTTTTTTTTTTTTGCCCACAAAGTTACGACATCGGTACAGAAAAATCAATAGCAAATTGTGTGTTAATTTACTTAAAATCAATAGTTTGACAAATTGCACTTTTGGTTCAGAAAGTGGACAAAAGTAAGTGAAAAGTTGCAAAAAATAGGTGGTGAAGTTTTTGGAATCCGGGTTGAAGTAGGGGAGAGAGGGACTAGATTTTCGGAAGTTTTATGCCCTGATGCCGCATGACATTATTATGTAGGGACGCATCGAATGCGTCCGTCGGTGGACAATTGGGAAAAAAACGATTGAGAGATGCAAGTGTAAAAAAGTATGCTTGTATCAAAAAAAATTGTATTTTTGCAGCCAGAAATCAATAGGGGAACAGTCCAGTTTAGACGTCCACAATTTGGTGATGACCTTTTCGGAGAGAGCCAACCTATCGGTTTCTTTTTTTTATGCCCTGATTGCTGTGATGCAATACTGAATTTTTTCACCAGACTTCTTTATGCCGACAGTCATTTTTGCTGTTCCGATGCCAACCAAATCATATTTCATAACTTGAATTTGAACGAAGATATTCTGGTTTTTACTTCCACGTTTTGTCGGTTTAGGTTTGCCAATTTTAACAGCATAACGTAGTATTGTATCAAGTTGCAACAGGGCTAATGTCGAAGTGTAACTTTTAGCCGCATGACGTTTTGTTTCGGTAATAGAGAGATATTTGATATTGATATAATCTTTCAATGAACGGTTGTAAACACGTTTGTCTGGATTGTTCTCTATCCATTTTCTATATACTTGTGATATAATTTCTTCACGAGCTTTTAGTTCATCTTTGCTGTTGCCTTGTGGTATGTTCATGATTTTATTATGGTTTTTATTGCCTGCAAAGGTACAACACCTAAACTATAAAATCAATGGCAAATTGTGTGTTAATTTACTTAAAATCAATAGTTTGATAAATTGCACTTTTGGTTCAGAAAGTGGACAAAAGTGTGCGAAAAGTGGCAAAAAAGAGGTGCTGAGATTTTTGGAATCTAGGTTGACGTAGGGGGGAGAGGAACTGAAATTTCGGAAGGTTTGTGCCCGGACACCGCATGACATTATTATGTAGGGACGCATCGAATGCGTCCGTCGGTGGACAATTGGGAAAAAAACGAGAGAGATGCAAGTGTAAAATTTTAACTGTCCCAATGCCTATTGGTTCGCAATGTGTTA
>DBXJ01000058.1:41732-42244 GCA_002309475.1 Bacteroidales bacterium UBA1215 | reverse complement strand
CGCGCCAGCTTGAAGGTGGTGTTGGTATTCTCCTGCCCATACACGCTCACGTTCTTTTGGTTGCCGTGGTGAGCCTTCACAAACTTCACCGACTGCACAAACATGCCACCGGAGCCGCAACAGGGGTCGTAGATCTTGCCATCATAGGGTTCTATAAGTTCGGCGATAAGATTCACGATAGACTTCGGCGTGTAATATTCCCCCTTGCCCTTGCCTTCCGCAATGGCGAATTTGCCCAAGAAGTACTCATAAACCCGACCAATCAGGTCGTTCTCCGAATCCGCAATGGTGTCCAGCTTGTTGATTTCGTCTAACAACGAGGCGAACTTGGTTTTGTCTAACCCGAGGTTGGAGTAGTAGTTGTTGGGCAAAGCACCTGCCAACTGTTTGTTTTTCTTTTCAATATTGCTTAAAGCATCGTCAATGATCTGGAAGATGTTAGGTTGCTTGGCGTTCTCCATAATGTACGACCAGCGGCAGTTCTCGGGCAGGTAGAACACATTCTCCGCCGT
>DBXJ01000058.1:13275-41609 GCA_002309475.1 Bacteroidales bacterium UBA1215 | reverse complement strand
CCGCGCAGTTTGTTGGCCGACTCCCACAGGGCCGACTCCATACTCTTAGATTGTTTGACATTCTTTTGTTTTGCCATATTGCTCTATTATATCCGATATATTTTGCAAAAATACTAAAAATCATTGAAAAATCAATGAATCAGAACAATATTTTTTTTCAACAAAGCAGGTGGAGAAGAGAAAAGGAAGGAAGGAAGGAGGGGGGGTATATTGTCTGCTATGTTTTCAGGGTTCAGGAGTGTTGGGGGTGTTTCGTTTTTTGCGGTAATTCATGCGGCTTTGGAACATAAGCTCCCTGATACCACCTTCTTTTACAAAACGGTCTTGCATGGTTATCAATAGTTTGTGCAGCATATACATAGCCTGATGGATGAGCGTTATGCACAAGTTGGCAATTTCTTCATCATTCATTTGCTGGATTTTTTCGGCGTATTCATTTTTAATTTGCTCACTGCGGGCATATTGTCGCATTTTTTCATAACGGGGATGTTGGTTTCCCCATTGCTGCAGTTTACGCACCCGTAGATAGTCCTCATAATCGTCAAGCAATTCCTCAAGGCTGGCTTTTTCCACATTAGTGAGTTTGATTTCAGTTTCTCCGGAAGTGGCAGCGGCTTGGTTGCCTTCGGCAATATTTTGCTTACCCGAGCGAGCCGCTTGCACCATTTGATCAATGGTGCGGTCTCCCCTTCTAAGATATTTTTTTGTAAAATAAAATGTGATGTCATAAATCATCTCAGTAACCTGATATACCCGCAAATGACGATAATGTCCATGCTGAGGAAGAAAAGTTATCGGTTTGTTTGCTTCTCGCTAATTTTTAGCGTTTTCTAAACTTTTTGCTTATTTTGATTATCGTGGTTCATAAGATACTATTATTCTGCAAAAATACAAAAAATCATTGAAATATCAATGAATCAGAACAATATTTTTTTCAACAAAAGAACAAGTTCTCATAGATAGCTATAGAATTCATTTATAAACAAAAAAGGGATACTTTTCAGTATCCCTTAGGTGACATATAATAATTAAAAAAATTTTACAATTACAATCTTTCCAATTGAACGGTGAAGTGACGCATAAGTTCGGCTTCCCAAGTGATACGTACACCGTGTTTGATGCTTTCTCTGCGGTCGTACACATTTTTCAAAGCTGCCGCAATCACGTCCATGTGGTTGTTGGTATATACTCTTCTGCAAATGCAAAGACGTAAAAAGTCCATACCGTTGAAACGATTTTGACGTGTAACAGGATCTCTGTCTGCCAAAATATAGCCTATTTCACAACCACGCACACCTGCTTCAAGATACAATTCGCAAGTAAGTGTCTGTGCAGGGAACTCTTCTTTAGGTACGTTTGTCAACACTTTGTCAGCATCGATAAACAAAGCATGTCCGCCGACAGGACGTTGATAAGGGATACCGTATTCATCTAACTTTTTAGCCAGATATTGCACTTGTTTGATACGTGTATCCAACATGTCGAATTCGGTATTTTCATCCAAACCGACAGCCAAAGCAGCCATATCACGACCATTCATACCACCATAAGTCAAAAATCCTTCAAAAGGAATACAAAATGCTTTTGCACCTTCGTACCAATCTTGTTTGTTGGTAGCGATAAAACCACCCATATTGACAAGACCGTCTTTCTTGGCACTCATGGTCATACTGTCAACATAAGAGAACATTTCTTTGGCAATTTCTTTGATAGTTTTGTCGGCATAACCTTCTTCACGCATTTTGATAAAATAAGCATTTTCTGCAAAACGAGCCGAATCCATATTGACAGGAACACCATATTTATGGCACAATTCTGCTGTTTCACGAATATTTTTCATGCTTACCGGCTGTCCGCCAACGGTATTGTTGGTAACTGTCAAAACCATAAAAGGAACTTTTCCCTGGTTTTCTTTCAACACTTTTTCCAATTTTTCAAGGCTGACATTTCCTTTGAAAGGCAATTCCAATTGGGTGTCTTTTGCCTCGTCTATGGTAACATCGATAGCGGTAGCCTTACGGAATTCGATATGTCCTTTTGTAGTGTCAAAATGAGCATTGCCGGGCACTACCATACCTTCTTTTACCAAATATGAAAACAAAACGTTTTCTGCTGCACGGCCTTGGTGTGTAGGTATTACATACTCAAAACCTGTAATTCTAGTGATTGTATCTTTCAATTCAAAGAATGAACGAGCACCGCTATAACTTTCGTCACCCATCATCAAGGCAGACCATTGACGGTCGCTCATGGCACCTGTACCTGAATCGGTTAAACAATCAATGTAAACTTGTTCCGCTTTCAACATAAATACGTTGTTGTGAGCTTCTGCGAGCCATTTTTCACGTTCTGCACGTGTGCTTTTATGGATTGGCTCAACCATTTTAATCTTCCATGCTTCTGCGAATGGTAATTCCATAATATTAATATTTTAATGATTATTTAATGAATATTTTTGTTAATCAATGAAAAAAAACGACATCTGTAAAGGTAAAACAATTCCTCTAAGAAAAAAGGCTTTCTTAGCCGAGATACTCGTCTCGTTTTTTAATGTTGAGATAATTGTTTTTTACCATTTTTTGTGTCTATTGCTAAATGTTATAATTTTCGGCAAATTTACAATTATTTTTTCTATTGTAAACACATTTTTGTATTTTTTTACAAAAAAAATAATTTTTGCATGGCATTTTGTTTTTCTATATTAGCGTTTACCCGCTAAAATACCGATAGTTTTCAACCATTGCAGCAGTTCTTCCCGCCACAAAGAGCAAATCTCCGCCTTACGTTCATCCATACCATAACCATGTCCGCCTTTTTCGTACAAATGAAATTGATGTGGCACCCCTTGGACCGTTAGTGCCTTGTCCAAGGCTACACTATTTTGATATTTTACTTTGTAATCGTCTTTGGCTGTCACCAAAAAAGTGGGCGGCATGGAAGGTTTTATCTGCAATTCCATAGAGAATTGATACTGCAGGTCGGGCGTATAGTGTATGGTGAGCAAATTTTTGCGAGAACGTTTGTGTGCCAAACTGTCTTGCATGGACACTACAGGATAAACCGGCACCACAAAATCGGGTCTAACACTCACTTTAGTCTTTACCCCCAATGGCAAGAGATAATTTTTATCGGCAAAAGCACCTGCCATAGTTACCAAATGCCCGCCGGCAGAAAATCCCATCACGCCAATTTTGTCGGCGTCAATGCCATAGGCTTGTGCGTGCTCTCGTACATAGGCAATAGCTTTTTGTATATCTTGAATCATGGCAGGATGATGATAGCCGTACATGCCCACTCTATATCGCAAAACAAAGGCATTGATACCTTTCGATTGCAACCATTGTGCTGCATGAAAGCCTTCTGTTTTAATCCCCATTAAATGACTGTAACTACCTCCGGGACAGATTATAATACACACGCCTGTATTGATACTGTCTGCCGTTGGATAAGCATACAATTTTGTCGGCTGATTTTTCATATCGGCAACATCTTGCCACAATTTTATCACCTCGGTTTGTGCCGATAGCATGGTTGCCGACAACAAACAAAGTATAATAAATATATTTTTCAATCTATTGTAATTCATCTGCAAACTATTTTTTCAATATTCTATTCACCAACATACGCGGATAGCCATAGACTATCGACAGTATGCAAAAACAAGTATTCAATATGCTGATTCGCATAAAATCCTTTTGGGGACGAAAATAAGACACCCGCTCTTCTTTCGGAGGATAATATACCTCGACAGGTACTTCGGCTATGTCAATACCTCTCCATGTCAATCGTACCAATATTTCCAATTCTGTTTCATAACGGGATGTGAAAATTGTCATTTTAGACAATGCTTGCAAAGGATACAACCTGAAACCTGTCTGGGTATCGGAGAGTTTTTTGCCCGTTTGCACCATGTACCAAAAATTGGAAAAATTGTTGGCAAATCTGTTGGAAGAAGGCATATTTTCGTTATCAAAACTGCGACTGCCCAACAACAAAGCATCTTTTTGATGCAATACCACTTCATGCATAAATTTTTCCACATCTTCCACTCTATGCTGCCCGTCGGCATCCATGGTAAGAGCATAATGATAGTGGCGTTGCAAAGCCTCTTTGAAGCCGACTTTCAAGGCATGCCCTTTGCCGATGTTTTTGTTGTATGAACACAAAATTATTTTTTCGCCGAAAGATTGTAGAATCGGCAAAGTTAATCCATCGTTAGAACCATCATTGACAACAATAATGTCTATCGGATATTGCAACAAATCGTTGAGAACATTTTTTACCAGTATTCCGGCATTATACACCGGCACTATTGCACAAATTTGGTATTGGGCAATGGTTTGTTCTACAAAATGACTGTCTGCAATATCGTTCATAAATTGCCGGTAAATAGATACTATTGAAACAAGTCCTTTTTTAAAACCAAATTCACCGTTTTGTTGGAGAACCTAATGGTGGTAATATCTCCATTGGCTTCGTAAAGTACGACTTTTTCCGCCAAAAAATCTTTTTTGCCTATATATACTTCTACGCTTTTATACATATCTTTCATACGTTTGCTTTTGGGAGACAGCTGTACTAAAATATGGGTACCCTGATAATATTTAGCACTAAAATTCACCGTATCGGCCAGACTTTGACCATTGACCATATTGAGCATCATTTTCACCAAATCTTTCACCATTTTGGGTGCCACAGTGCTGCCCTGCTCATTTTTCAAAATAACATTTTGCGCATTGCCTGCCAATATCATCTGAGAAGGGGTTTTGTATTCCCACCTCAATGAAGAAGGCGACTGATAATACATTTTGCCCGTGCTTTTTACTATCTCTGAAAAGATAACCGATTGCTTTTCTTGAACAAAATCTGTTTGTAAGGAGGTAAGTTCTCGTGAAGCCTTCTTTATAGACTGCATATAAACATTTTGCTCACTTTGAGATAATGGTTGATAGTCTGCCGGCTGCGAAAAACCTATGAGTGGGACAATAAAGCAGGCTAATAACAAGAAATATTTCGACATATTATTTCAAAATAAAAAATACTCCTATCATCACTATCACCACACCTATCCAACGTGTAATAGGAACCGTTTCGCCTAAAATAAAGCAGGCAGCAAACAATGCCACTATATAACTAATTGACATTAAAGGATATGCAAGACCCAAATCGTTATGTTTCAACACATACATCCACACTGCCACACTGGAAACTGCAAATAGTCCGGATACATAGAATTGCCATGTCGTCAACGCGGTTTTAAAGAATTCCCATGTCCAAGAAAAAGCACCAAACAATTCAACTGACTTTTTCAAAAATGTTTGTGCCGCCACTATCAGGACAGATTGCACAAACACCCAAAACAACAATACTATATTCGACATAATTTTCTTATTTTGTTCTGTGTTTGCTTACATAGTCGGCAATACTTGCCACTGATGTGAATATTTCTTTCGATTGACGAGGATCGTTCAATTTAATGCCATAATGTTTGTCTAACAAGACAATAATTTCCAAGGCATCAATTGAATCCAAATCCAAACCTCCTTGAAACAAAGGAGCATTTTCATCAATATCTTCCGGTTGCATACCTTCCAGATTCAATGCGGAAATAATCTCTTTTTTCAACTCTAATATCAATTCATCCATATTTCTTGCATTTGTTTAATTATCAATTGTCTATTATCTTCTTCACTATTTTCTATCATATAAGATACGGCTTGCGATGCGTCATACCAAGATAGGAAAACATATTTTATCTGCCTATCTTGAAACGACATTTCCGCTATACTTAGCAAACAGTCTGCATCGAATTGTTTTTCAACAAAGAACGATGTTTCACTTAAGACATGGTTTCTGATTGCAATTTCTCCTGCCACCAAATTAGGCAAGGTATATACAAACAAGGACGGACTCGGAAATGCATCGTTTGTGGCAACTGTTTGCCAATATTTTCTGTCTGTCTCCAACGAAGCTTGGCTATTGCAACAAACAATGGCCACTTGGTCTTTGACGGATTCCCTATCGGAAAAAACAGACGGGAAGACCATTTCAGCCATCAAAAAACCCATTTTGGACAGCGTATCCATTTTAAAGAATTTCGGATAGTCGATTTGCAAAGCATGATAAATATCTACATACCAAGAATTGGATGTTTGCGGCACAGCAATACATTGATGATTCAACGTCACCTGCCGACTGCCGATTTTTGAATACGAAGATATTTTCACCTTACAAACTCCCGATTTAGTTCTAAAAACAAAATGGCAAAAGTAGCAAAAAAAAATGATTTTTTTTACTATTTGGCTACATTTTTTTATGCATACTTATCTGTAAGTGAATCTAAACGAAAAATTGTTTATGGAATGGAAAACAAACCGGCAGCATTGGTTCCGCCAAAACCGGATATCAGTTTAAGAAAATATTTTTTATCGGTTGACAAATGATTATGAACAATATTGATAATTTTTTCTTCGCCTTGCTGCTTAAAACCTTTGGTTGCCACTACCCTTCCTTCTTTCAACGATTGCACCGACAACAAAGTCTCCACCAATCCTGCCGCCCCCAAAGTATGACCTATATATCCCTTAAAACTATTGGTGGGCACGGCATTCATCTGCAATCTGTCAATACAATACGACTCCATCATATCGTTGTAGAGCGTAGCAGTGCCATGAGCATTGATAAATCCGAGTTCTTGAGGAGCAACCGACATATTCATTTTTTTTACAGCCTTGTACAATCCTTCTGCCGTTCTGGAAGGAGCGGAAATATGGTTGGCATCGTTGACAATGGCACCGCTGCAATAGTTGAAAATTCCATGTTCGGCTTCTAACGTATAAACTACGGTAGCGGCAGCTTCTCCCAAATTAAGACCTTTTCTGTCTTTGTCAAAAGGTTGGCAAAAATCATTCGATATGGCTTTCAGCGATTGAAAGCCCGACACAATAAATTTTGACAATATATCCACGCCTACCACAACTACGTATTTATACTTACCTTGTTGCAACAAACGATGAGCATATACTTGTGCCGCCAAACCTGATATACACGCATTGGAAACTACTATCACCGGATTGGTATTGCCGAAAAATCGGGCAATTTTCTCAGCAGAACGCCATAAGTAAAGGTCTTCACTCTGTGGATTGTTTTCCAATAAATGCACATTTCCTTTGGTGGTGGAAACAACAAAAACCACTTGCCGGCTGTCAACCGGGATTTTACTTTCCTCTATGGCTTTGGCGACAGAAAGAACGGCTAATTGTTCAAATTGGGTATATGAAGCGCTATCCGCATAAGAAGCAAACAAGTCTTCAATATAATTTTCCGAAAACATAGACGCAGCAAACGGAGGCAAATTCCACTTATTGTCATAGATTTTAACAGAAGAACAGTCTGACAGCATTTGCTGAATATTCATCGTCAAATTGTCTCCTAATGGCGTGATAATGTTGCTTCCTATGGCTATCATAACAAACCGTGATTTTTTTTCCACTCTATCATAAATGCCGGCCAAGTAATTTGCAATTCTCCGTTTGTACCGACAAAAACTTGTTCTGTATGGGCTATCACTGCCAATTGCCGGGTGGTGAGATTATAAATTTTATAGTCAAATATCAATTTGGCAGCATCTGAATCTTGATATGTGATAACTATTTTTGCTTGGTCCTGATAATGCAAAGCAGAACGATATTGCAGTTTTAAATCCACTATGGGGGCTACATGATCGTGTTGATACATAGTTAGATATTCCAACTGATATTGTCTGCCGAATGCTTCTCTGGCATCTTCTAAATACAATAGATACGAACCATGCCAAACCACCCCCATGGCATCCACTTCGCTAAAACGAACATGAATATCTTTCTCTGCTTGTAATATTTTTTCCCCCATTTTTTTAATTCCAGCTTAAACTTTCAACCCTTTATTTTTTTAACACAAACCATGATACTATGTCCTAATCCCAATCCGTCATGTATGTGCTCCACTTGCAATCCGGCTTGTTCTACACAATGTTGCATATCGGCGGAATAGTACATTTTGCTATTGCCATTGGCTAAAGCGGTAAAATAAAGACTTGTCTGTGCCAAACAATAAGATGCTGTTTCAAATTTTTGTCTATCCCAAAATGTCTCCATAATGCACAAATGGGCATCGCTACTCATTGCAGCGGCAGCTCGTTGCAAAATACTCACCACTTCCTCCTCTGAGAAACAATCTAAAAATTGGCTCATCCAAATGATATCAAAACCTGTCGGGAACTGCGTTTGCTTATCCAAGACATTGCCGGCACAACTGAAAATTCTGTCGGCACCCTTTTGTCCTTTTATCTGCTGACGCATCATCTCCAATTGCTGCGGCAAATCGAAAATCGACACCTTGATATTGTCATCGTGTGCCACACATTGCAAAGCCCATTTGCCGGTGTTTCCGCCAACATCCAGCAAGGTTTTCGGATGATAAGCAAAAACTATCTGCAAAGCCTGTTCAAAGGAATTGTCGGAATAGAAATGATCGAAACCAAACCAAGATTTTTGCACCTGTGCCGGCAATTGTGACAAACCTTGATAAATAGTTGGCCAATCCCCAAACACTTTCAGTCCTTCCGGCTTTCCGTTCAAGATAGCTTCCTCCAAATTGAACATTCCCAAATAGTTAACATCGTGATTGAAATCCATGTTCACCCTTGCCATTTTGTCATTCAGCAAAAACCAACCCGCTTTTGCCAAATAAAAACGACCTTCTTTGAGCAAAATGGTGCCAATCGTCAAAGACGACTCCAACAACACTTGCACACCATAGTGTGAAATATGTGTTTTTTGTTCTATGTCTTCCATTGTCAAGCCATTAGGACTATCACCTAATAATTGAAATATATTCCATTTGACCATCAAACGGGAAACTTGAAAGACGATGGGACCGAATGCGATTTCTTGTGCCAAACGTTGTGCTTGCAAAGCCGTCAAACGATCTTCGGCATACATTTCTTTTTGCGGACTTTTTAAATCTATCATAACTATTTAATTCCAATAAGGAAAGAAATTAAACCACTGCGTAGGATACTTAGTGACCATTTCTTCCATTCTATTAACATAATTTTTAGCTATTTGACCGGCATTTAATTGTTCATTGACAGCCAAAGGGAAAATATAAGTACGATATTTTTTCTTGCTGGCTTTCATCACAAACATGGCGACAATCTCCGTTTCTAACATTTGTGCCATTTTGAAAAAACCTACAGGAATCGCTATCTCCCTTCCTAAAAATTGCTCGGTAAAATGTTTGCTGCTGCCATTCATTCTGTCACATGCCACACATACTATTTCATTATTTTCCAAAGCATGGGTAATGGCAAACACATGCGACATGTCGTTTTGTTTTACCTGAACAAGATTTATATTGTGCTGGGTGAAATAATTATCTCTGTTTTTTGCATATTCAACCGTTTCTCCATCAAACAATACGGTATTAATTTTCTTTTTATCCGTAGAAAAGCAATGAGCTATATATTCAAAATTGCCGATATGTGCCCCCACTACTATAATACCTTTGGGTTCATCCAATAAATTGTCAAAATATTCTTTTCCAATAGTTTCCACTTCAAATTGGGAAGTATTCCCCGCCAAAATAGCAAATTTGTCAACCACCACTTCTCCGAAATTGAGAAAATTGCGGAATGACAATCGCCATGATTGAAAGCGGGACTTTTTTAAAATATTGTGAAAATAATAATAAATGGAATGATACTCCTTTCTACGAAAGAGCATATAGAACGGAATGACAATATATAATATGGGATAGATGCAAACGACATTTACCCTTGACAAAAAACGGAATAATACTTTCTGTCCGAATTCTCCGCCACCAGTAGTACCTTCCCAATCTTGTACTTTTGGCATTGCGGAACAAATTATTCGTTAACTTTTTTCAAAATGTAATCGTAGAAATCGGCTAAAGTTTTGATGGTCTTCACTTCTTCTGTTTTCATTTTAAAACCGAAGTTCTTCTCCACTGCAACAACAATATCTACAATATCCAAACTATCTATTCCTAAATCTTTTAGGAAATTGGCATTTTCTTTCAACAAGTTTTCTTCTATTTCAAATTCATCAACTAGAAAACCATTTACAATTTTTACAATTTCTTCTCTTGTCATATTGTTTTATATTTTTAATTAATGAAATGCAAAAGTAGTAAAAAATATTTTAATATCCCAGCATATTTTCCCAAAAATTCACATTGAAGACAATTGCAACATTTCGTTGACGCTTTTTTTGACGACATCTCTCTATGAGAGTTTTTCTTTCAAATATTTGGCGATTTGCGATTTTTTGCATTTTACCAAGTCTTCCGGAGTGCCGGCAAAAACAATTTCGCCGCCATGTTTTCCACCACCCTCTCCCATATCTATCACCCAGTCAGCACATTTTATAATTTCCATATTGTGTTCTATAATCAACACACTGTGCCCGTGATTGACTAAAAGACGAAATGTTTTGTACAATTTTTCAATATCGTGAAAATGCAAACCTGTTGTCGGCTCATCAAAAATAAACAAGGTATGGTCATTTCCGTCTGACTTTCTCAAATAATATGCCAATTTGATTCTTTGTGCCTCTCCACCCGACAAGGATGTGCCGGATTGTCCTAATTGAATATATCCTAAACCGACTTGCTGCATCAGTTTCAATCCGTCAATAATATTTTCTACCAATTTTGATGTCGGCAATCCTTCAAAAAATGCAATTGACTCATCTACGGTCATCTGTAAAATGTCGTAAATATTTTTCCCGTTTACAGTCACCTCCAAAGTTTCGTCTTTGTAGCCTGTGCCACGGCATTCTTCACAACAAATTTCCACATCTGCCATGAACTGCATTTTTATTTTCATCAATCCTTCCCCTTGGCAGGCTTCACAACGACCACCCTGAACATTGAAAGAGAAGAATCCTGCCTTGTAGCCTCTTGCCTTTGACAATGGCTGTTCGGCAAACAACTGCCGAACTAACTCAAATACACCAATATAACTCAAAGGATTGGAACGTGACGACCTGCCAATCGGATTTTGGTCAACCAATTCCACCCCTTTCAAAGAGGAAATGTCTCCTGACACTAACTTCACTTTTTGCGAAGAGGAGACATTTATCTGCCGATTTTCTATCTCGCGTTGCAAGTTGGGATAAAGAACACCTTTCACCAAAGACGATTTTCCGCTACCGGATACCCCTGTAACAACGGCTATCACTCCCAATGGAATATCAACATTTACATTCTTTAAATTGTTGATACATGCACCATTAACACTTATCTTACGCTTCCATGCTTTCCGCTGTAACGGCACCGGAATAGTCAATTGATGGGTTAAATATTGCGAAGTAATGCTTTCTTTTGAACGTAGAAATTTGTCATATTTTCCTTGATAGACAATTTTTCCGCCATTTCTACCGGACAATGGACCAACATCTATCACATAATCGGCAGAACGGATAATCTCTTCATCATGTTCCACCACCACTACAGTATTGCCAATGTCACGCAATCGTTTCAACAATCTTATCAAGCACTCCGTATCCACACTATGCAAACCGATACTCGGCTCATCTAAAATATATAAAGAACCCACCAAATTGCTTCCCAAAGATGTTGCCAAACAAACCCGCTGACTTTCACCACCCGACAAAGTGGATGACAATCGATTCAAAGTTAAATAAGATAGCCCTAAATCACAAAGGAAAGAAATTCTTATGCATATTTCATTTAATAGAAAATCTGCCACTTTTTTTTCTGCTCTGGAAGAGAATTTTAAATGGGTGAAAAAATCCAACAACTCATCCAAAGGCATAGAGACAATATCTGCAATAGTTTTGTCAGCCACTTTTACATAAAAAGCATCTTTCGCCAATCGAAAACCATTGCAGTCAGGACAAGTAGTCTTGCCTCTATATCGTGACAACATCACCCGATATTGAATTTTGTAAGCATTTTTTTCTATGAAATCAAAAAAGCCGACTACACCCGGAAAATATTCATTTCCATACCACAAATCGTGATATTGTTTTTCTGTCAATTGATTGATAGGTGTATGTATGTTGAAATCAAAATATTTTGCTGTTTTTATCAACAATTTTTGATATTCACTCATTTTGTCGCCATGCCAACAGACAACAGCTCCTTCATATACGGAAAGACGTTTGTCGGGGATGACCAAATCGGGGTTGATACCCTGTATTTCACCAATACCTTTACATGTCGGGCAAGCCCCGTAGGAATTGGAGAAGGCAAACATATTCACATTGGGTTTGCGAAAAACAATGCCATCTTCTTCAAATTTATTGGAAAAATTGCTGATACTTACATTATTATCTTTATCATAAATTCTAACTTGACATTTGCCGTCTCCATGAAAATAAGCCGTTTCTACCGAATCGGCAATTCTTGAATGATTTTCAGCACTATCTTCCAATGTACAGCGATCTACCAACAAATACAATTTGTCTTTTTCTTTGAAAGACATCTGCAAGGCATCGGTAATTTGCAAAATTTCATCGTTCACACACAATCTGCTAAAACCTTGATTGAGCAATATTTCCAATACTTTTTTGAGATTTTTTTTCTCATAAACTATCGGAGCCAAAATCATTATTTTTTTTGACTGATCCAAGCCGAAAATAAATGTGCAAACATCTGTGACGCTGTCTCTTTTTACCAATTTTCCGCTGATATGGGAATAAGTTTTTCCCAAGCGAGCATACAATAATTTAATATACTCATATATCTCGGTCATGGTGCCGACTGTAGAATAAGGATTTCGCGACAATGACCTTTGACCAACTGCAATGGCAGGTGGAATGCCTATTACTTCATCTACAGCCGGTTTGTTGATTTTTCCCAAAAAATGGCGGGCATAGGCATTCAAACTCTCTACATAACGCCGCTGCCCTTCGGCATACAAAGTATCAAACACCAAAGAGGATTTGCCGCTTCCCGACAAACCGGTAACCACTACCAACTGATTTTTAGGAATGACTACGTCAACATTTTGCAAATTGTTGACTTTAATTCCTTTTAATATAATCGCATCCTCTTCTTTTTGTGCCATTTTTCAGTTAGTTTTTTAACATTTTGTTGAAAACTATACCTTTTTGACTATTGAATTGTATGATATACTCTCCTTTTGGCAAGTCTTTGATATAGACAGAATTAACACCTTGTTTCAAGGACTTTTGCAAATGCAACTTTCCGCTGATATCATATAATGACATACTCACATCTTCTTGCGTTTCAATCGTCAATTGGTCTTGACAAGGATTCGGATAAACATGTAAACCTATATTTTCAACATTCTGACAGGACAAATCATTTACTTTCAAAATACTAAATGCTTTCCAGAAGTCCGGAATGCCATATCCTGACAAAGAATCGTAATATGGATAGTTGGAACAACTCATCATAATGGCTTGTCGTATTTGCAAAGGTGTTTTTTCCGGATATGCCTGCCACAAACACGTGGTCAGACCGGTGATAATTGGCGTTGCCAAGGAAGTGCCGTTGCCTTGCACAATACTATCGTTGGAACCATAATAATAGGTATGGTAGCCGATAGCTGCCACATTGGGTTTATCTCCTGCACTTTGCAAACCGCCGCGAGAACTAAAATCTGCTACATTACCTGCTGAATCGACTGCTGCCACAGTGATACCATCGCGTCCATCGCACGGAGAACCGATATAATGCCAATCATTGTCACCTGAATTGCCGGCTGCCACACAAACTATGCTGCCTTTGCGAGTGGCTTTGGAAACTGCCACCGATGACACATAATGCAAACCATCCAAATATGCGGTATCGTGATTATCGGCTTCTGTATCAAATTCGGTATATCCCAAAGATATATTCACCACATCCGCACCCATACTGTCTGCTATTTCCAAACCTCTTACCAAGAAAAATTCTTCTATATATTCTTCATAATCACATACTTCTGTTTTTATAATAGCATAATCGGCTTCAGGAGCCGTTCCTATACACTGATACATATCGTTGCTTGCCATAATGGACAAAACCGTAGTGCCATGCGACGTGCCACTGTACAGATTGGGTTCATCGGTTAAATTTTGCGTAAAAACACATTGATTGTCTCGCCATGACTGCCAAAATGCCATTGTATCCAAATGTTCATAGCCACCATCTAAAATAACTATCAACATATTTTGTCCTCTGTAATTTTCTTGGTGCATATATTGCCCTTGGTGAATGCCTATCTGCCGATAAAAACTGCCATACGACAAAGTATCCAAAGTTAATGTCGGATATTCGTAATGATCTGGAACCATCAAGGTGGGATCATCGGGCACGGTATCATCTTCTGTCAACACGGACGACATATCATAATCCCGCAACAAGCAAACATCTCTCACAAACGACCAACGGCTGATAGTTTGTGCTATAGTGTCTTCCATGCTCACCACCACATAGTTGAACCATTTGGAATGCGTTTTATAGGTTACCGGTTCCGTCAATACGGAATCGATGTACATGGCATAGACAGGAGCATCTTCGTAACCGACAGCAATTTGCAAGCGATTTTTTTTCTCCATGGTTCTCTGTGACAAAAAATCTATTGGATTTTCAGCATGATAATTGGGTTTATCGGTAAACGAAACCACATATAAACTACTTTGTGCAAATGCCGTAACATTTACCAATAGCAATGCCAACAAACAATACAATTTTCCTTTCATCATCTATTATTTTGAAAGATTAAATCTCAAAGCATCTGTCATATTGTCAAAATAGTGGAATTCAAGACCTTGAATATATTCTTCTTCTACATCTTCCACATCTTTTTGATTGGCTGCCGGCAATACCAATGTAGTGATATTGGCACGTTTGGCGGCTAAAATCTTCTCTTTCACACCTCCTATCGGTGTCAATTTCCCTCTCAAGGTAATTTCACCTGTCATGGCCAAATTAGAACGTATAGGAGTGTTGGTAAATGTTGACAACAAAGCCGTCAGTATGGTAATACCTGCCGACGGACCGTCTTTTGGAGTGGCACCTTCGGGCACATGGATATAGACATCTTTTTTCATCAATTCTTCCATATTGATATTAAATTCTTTGGCATGAATTTTCACATATTCGTAGGCAATGGTTGCCGACTCTTTCATCACATCTCCTAAATTGCCGGTAAGCACCAGATTTCCTTTTCCTTCCGATACGGCAGTTTCTACAAACAATACTTCCCCGCCTACCGATGTCCATGCCAAACCTTTGGCAACACCTATCACATCCAATTTAAAATCTTCCTCACGTTTAAACATAGGCACACCTAATATCTCCGGCAAGTCTTCTTTTTTGATGGCTTTGCTAAAAGGTTCTTGCTTAACCATTTGACAAGCACGATGGCGAATTACTTTAGCTATTTGTTTCTCCAAGACTCTCACTCCTGCTTCACGGGTATAGTCATCAATGATGGTTTCTATCACCTTGGTGGAAAAAGAAATATCTTTGGCTTTCAAACCATGTTCTTTAATTTGCTTCGGAATCAAATGTTGCTTGGCAATATTGACTTTTTCTTCTATCAGATAACTGCTCAACTCGATTATCTCCATACGATCTATCAATGCCGGATGCACCGTACTCAAAGTGTTGGCAGTGGCAATAAACAATACTTTTGACAAATCATAATTCGTTTCCAAATAATTGTCATAGAAGGTGGTATTTTGTTCAGGGTCAAGCACTTCGAGCATGGCTGCAGAAGGATCGCCTTGGATATTCATTCCCGACAACTTGTCTATTTCATCCAAAACAAATACAGGATTGGAGGAACCTGCTTTTCTAATACTTTCAATAATTCGTCCCGGCATAGCACCTATGTAGGTTTTTCTATGACCGCGAATTTCCGATTCATCACGTACGCCTCCCAAGGACATACGAATATATTTTCTATTCATTGCACGAGCCACCGACTTGCCCAAAGAAGTCTTTCCGACTCCCGGAGGACCGACAAAACACAATATGGGCGACTTCATATCTCCTTTCAACTGCAAGACTGCCAGATATTCCAAAATTCGCTCTTTCACTTTTTCGAGTCCGAAGTGGTCTTCGTTTAATATTTTCTTTACTGCTTCCAAATCAAGGTTATCGGCAGTATATTCTCCCCATGGCAAACTTACCAGCAACTCTAAATAATTGAGTTGTATGGTAAAATCCGAAGACATAGGATTCATTCTCTGCAACTTCTTCAATTCTCGTTCAAATTGCTGCTGTGTAATTTCGTCCCAACGTTTGTTTTTGGCTTTTTCCTGCAGTTCTGACACAGCACTGTCAACGCCATTGTCTCCCAATTCATCTTGAATGGTCTTCAATTGTTGATTCAAGAAATATTCTCTCTGCTGCTTATCAAGCTGCATTTTAGTTTTCTTTTGAATTTGTGACTTTAATTGCGTAATTTGCAATGCTTGTGACAATTCTTTGATAACTGCAATGGCTCGCTCTTCAATATCTTGAATTTCCAAAATTTGTTGTTTTTTCTCCATCTCCAAAGATAGGGTTGCGGCAACAAAATAAATCATGAAAACTCTGTTGTTCAATTTTTTAAATGTTCTAAAGGCATCTTCTTGAACAGTTCCTTTAGAATAGTTCATAAATGAAGTCATCGTATCCACCAAGGAAGCGATAGTCGCATTAAATTCTTGTTTTTCAAGAATATTTCTGTCAAAATCATTGGTAGGATATTCGGCTATTTCGCCCAAAAGATATTTTTGATTGGGTATCAGTCTTACCAAAGAAAGCGGTTTGATACCTTGAATAATAATAGTTTTCGGACCATTAGGACTTTCAAACACTTGCAATATTTTTGCCACTACACCCACTTTGTACAAATCGTCTTCTGAAGGGTCGTCCACAGAAGGATCTCTTTGTGCAACGGCTGCAATACAAGCTTTGTTGCTAAAAGCCTCTTCCACTAAATTCAACGATTTGGTTCTACCGACTGTAATAGGCATGACAATGCCCGGAAAAAGAACCGTATTTCTCAATGCCAACACCGGCATGGTTGACGGCAAATCTATATCCATCAACTGTTTGGATTCCTGTTCGGTGAGCATGGGAACAATGCCTGTTTCGCCCTCTAATACATCTTTCAATATTTCTAAATCATCAAAAAATTTGATTTTACCTGGCATATATTTCTTCTTTATTTTTTTCTTAATTAGTAATTTCTTCTATATTCTTCTGTCAATTGATATACCGAATCCAAAATCTGACTTTCCACTTCGTCGAAGACTTTGTTTCTACGCTTAAATACTCTGTCAGCTACTTTTTTTGCCACATCCAACTTATAGTCCGAAACGGGAACATTCCCACCTCCCCAATGAAAGGACGGAAAAAAGTTGGGTTGATAGCCGGAACCGAAGATATTGGCCGATACGCCTACCACGGTGCCGGTATTGAACATTACATTGATACCACATTTGGAGTGGTCTCCCATAATCAAACCGCAAAATTGCAAGCCTGTCCGTAAAAATGTTTGTGAAGTATAATTCCACAATTTTACCACTTCGTAGTTGTTTTTTAAATTGGAAGTATTGGTATCGGCACCGATATTGCACCATTCTCCCAATACCGAATTACCCATAAAACCATCGTGGGCTTTGTTGCTATAGCCGAATATCACCACATTGCTCAACTCTCCACCCACTTTGGAATAGGGACCGATGGTAGTGGCACCATAAATTTTGGCACCCACTTTTATTTGAGCATGCTCCAACAGGGCTACACTTCCCCGAATGACACTATTTTCCATCACTTCGGCATCCTTGCCGATATAAACTTTGGCATCCTTGGCATTTATCACCGCACATTCTACCACTGCACCTTCTTCCACAAACACGTTCTCTGGACAAAAAACACGATTGCTGTCACTCAATGGCTGACTAATACGTCCTTTGGTAATAATATCAAAATCTGCTCGCAATTCCGATTCATTGCAAGTGAAGATATCCCATAAATGATATATGGCGGTATATTCCCCTTGATAACTCACTTTTTCTCCTTCATATTCGTCCAAAGATGAAGGCAAGGACGGCAAACGATGGGCAATTTTTTCATCTTCTTTCACCAATGACTGTCCCATCTGCAATTGCAGTATTTTCTCCACCAAATCGTCAGTCGGACAAATAGATGCATTGATAAACAAATAATCACTGCCGACTTCCATAGGAAATTTGGCAGACAGATAGTTTTGTGTATAGGTGGAAGTGACGGCATGCAAACGTTTCTCCCACTTTTCTCTGATGGTCATAATACCTACACGAATGTCCGCTTGTGGCCGTGTGAAGGTCAAGGGTAACAGGTCGCTACGATGTTTATTGTCAAATAATACTATTTTCATCTTTTTTTATTCAAACTTGCAAAGGTATAAAAAAAATACGATTTTTAGCTTCTCAATACGCATATTTTTATACACATTTTTCAGCCGGTTATTTGTACGAAAATAGCTGTGCTTTGTTACAAAAATTACACTAATATTAAAAAAATATTAACATACAAAACAAAACCTGCTCTTCCTTTCTGCCAACTGACTATTCCTATTTAGAAAAATTTCATTTTTTTTTGCAAAAAGCTATTTTATAAAAAAAAAAAAAATGCTATCTTTGCAAATTAAAAGATTATAAAACAATTAACAATGAAAGATAAAATAATAGCATTAGCCTTATTATTAGGTGTGGTTGTCTATACCACCGCCCAACCCGTTAGAATAGACCAAACAGATGTATATTGGGAAATAATTGTTGAAAATGGTGATTCCACCTTGCAAATTACAGGGCAAGGAAAATTACCTGCAAATACCTATGTGTTTCTCTCTTTTCGTGACAACATAAAAAAAATTGTAATAGCGGAAGGAATCACGGAAATAGGTACTATTACCTTTAAGAATTGGCAGGCAGTAGAAAAGGTTATCCTTCCACAAAGCCTGAAAGTGTTAAACTCATCCGTTTTTGAGTACGACAGCAATATTAAAAGCATCAATTTGCCAGAAAAGATAGAAATCATAAAACAAACTGCATTTTATCATACAGGCGGATTGCCAGACTCGCTGTTTCTTTCCAACATCACCTTTTTAGGTAATCGGTATGACAGATCGATTTCTGCAAACACATTTTCCTACACCTCTGTAAAATATGTATTATTGCCCTACAAGTTAGATACACTATATACTAATTTCCCGTATTGCACACAACTCTCCACTGTCATCATCCCTGCAACTGTAAAGAACTTTACCGGAGGCACTTTCTATAACGATACGGCACTGAAACTTGTTGTCAACCTGAGTCCGGTACCACAAACATTCGAAATACCAAAGGGACACCATAATGCCTTTGACAACGTTATACGTTATCAATGTAGGTTGATTGTGCCCACTTCCGCAGTGAACTTGTACAAAAACACTCCCGTCTGGCAGGATTTTCTCATTGAAGGTGGCGGACTCTCTGCAGGTGCGTCTGTAAATGCCAAAGAAAAGGGAAACATTAAAGGGGTTGAATACCGCTTTTACCAGAAAGGGGAACTCATCACTTGGAAAGCCGAACCCGTAGAGGGTTGCACTTTTTCGGGCTGGAAAAGTAATGGGGAATGGATTTCCACCGCAAAAACCCTCTCCTTCACCATCACCAAAGACACCATGATTGAAGCGGTGTTTGAAGGAGAAGTATCCGTTCCCGAAACTGATAAAAAAGCAGAAAAGGTTCTTCTTTACCCCAATCCCGCTCACACCCAATTCACCGTGCAGACCAATTCCCCTATTCGTAGCATCACCATTTTTGACTTTTCCGGCAGAAAAGTGCTGAAAACAGAAAACAGCACCGTGGATGTAAGCGGAATAGCCAAAGGCATTTATATTGTGGAAATACAAACATCGGAAGGATGTCATATGAAGAAATTTATCCGACAATAATACTTTTGCCATGTCTGTTCCTTTGAATAAACCTCATAAAATTATACATGCAGGAATGATTTTCCTGACAATATTGCTGTGCATGGGCATCACTCGCATCCATGCACAGTCATCTTGTACGGAGTTTTGGCTAACATTCGGAGAACACTATTTGAGACCAATTGACACAGGGTATTTTGGTCCCGGGGTGTTTGGAATCGAAAACTATTTCGAAATCCGGATTCAGTCAATGCATCAGGCCAATGGTCAAATCCTCTTCACACATTCCGGAGATACCATACCTTTTCATGTATCACCAGGACATATATTTTCCCACAGACTATCCTATAAACAGGCCCAAGGATGCTACAATAAGACTATGGACAAACAAGACAACCTCAGCATATGCATTCTGAGTGATAGCAGTATCAACGTATCTGCCATATCAAGGATATACGCTGATGCCGATGCTACTCTCGTGCTGCCTGTGGAAGCATTGGGATGTGACTATTACATTTTTCGTCAAAACGGAAATACAACACCTAAGCTGGACGAACTATGTGTAATCATTGGCACAGCAAACGGCACTATCGTCACCATGGGCGGACAGCTGTTATGTACCCTCAACAAAGGGGAAACTTATTATTTTTCCATACCCCATTCCGCTTCCGGTGTTCAAAGGAGGCTAAAAAGCAACAAACGGGTAGCACTGTTTAATGTGGAAAATCCAACCAATATTCCCCATTTTGGGATTACCGACAAACTATACGAACAATACTATCCCATAAATACAAGCGGGAAAGAGTTTTTTATACCTGCCAGCGACATGGGATCGGATTTTGTTCAAATTATGGCTACGGAAAACAACACGAATATCGCTGTGTCAGGAGGAACGCTGCGTACCGACATCAGCGGACCGGGTAAGCTGAACGGGCTATATGCAGGAGAATGGGTATGGATTGAAACCACCATTGCGGACAGCGGATGTTATATCACCACAGACAAACCGGTACTTGCCTGTTCCTTTTTGCCGTGTTGTAACTTCAGAAACCCTTTGAGCCTCCTAAGAGGGAAAGGTGATCCGGCCATTACATGGGTGTCTCCGCTCTGCCAACGTGTCAAATCTTGCATCATCAAACCTTTTGAAATGCCTCCAGCTCCAACCGATACGATTATTCCGCAGTACCATGCAATGATTGTAGTGCCCGCCATAGGGAAAGACAGTTGTTATGTACGTGTCAACGAAGGAAACAATGAAGCACTTTTTGGAGGAAAATGGTATAATCATCCCTCCGGATGGTCATACTATGACATGCTGTTGGATAAAGACTCTACCTACATATTCTCCAACAATACCTTCGGATTACAAGCCTATAGTTATGGGTTGGCGATTACCGAAAGTTACTATTTGCTCGCATCGGCCAAATTCCGCAATTGGGAACGTTCCTTTACTGCCAACGATACTCACTATCTTAAATTGCCTGAACTGTTCTTTTGTGAACAGGAAATCACTTTTCAAGCGGAAGTGGCGGACTCACTCAGCACCCAACCCGGACATATTTGCTGGTATATTGATTCAGTGGAAGAGATTACAGCACGTGACCAGTTGGTCTGGAAAAAATTCTTTACAAAAGGAAACTATCACATTCGCATGGAGATACGTTACAACGATGAATTTGACACAAACTCCTATAGCATTTCATCCACCCTACACATCACCTCCTTGGAGGCAGATGTAAGCACCACTCCCGAACTCTGCCGGCAGGCAGACGGAACCATTATCTGCTCCGCCAATAGTGCCTTCCCGCAACAAGTGGTGTATATTCTTGACAGCAATACTTACAAGCAGGATACCATACGGGGCTTGACAGCAGGATGGTATCATGTTTCCATTTCAGATTCCGTCTGCCTGCTGGAGCAAGATATTTTCATTGACAGCATAGGCGGCCCCCTTGCCGAATTTGAGGCAGTACCCGCTACAACTACCGTCAACTATGCCGTGTATTTCCACGACAAATCCACAGACCCCTATGCTCCGATTTGCTCTTGGCACTGGGATATGGGCGACAGCCACACCGATAGCATACAAAACCCTAATCATATATTCACCGCAGAAGGTGCCTATAATGTCACCTTGCTCGTCACCGATACCAACGGTTGCACCGACAGCATTTCCCATGTAGTAAACATTGTCAGCCCCTTCTTTTTCCCGAATGTTTTCACCCCTGTCGGGACAGACGGCTCATTGTATTATTTCCGACCCGTGGAAGACAAAGGTTTGTTCGACGCCTTCGAAATGACCGTTTACAACCGCTGGGGCACCACCATTTGGCAACAGTCGTGCAACGACGGGCAATGTCCGCACTATGAGGACGATCTCTTCTGGTGGGATGGTTGTGATTCCAACGGAAAAAGAGTCAGTGATGGCGTATATTATTGGACGGCAAAGGCCTACAGCAAAGATATGCCTCCCATTATACAGCAAGGTTCTGTTACCATATTCAGCAAACCTTAAAACATAGGAACTCTTTTTTGAAAATCAGCAAAGAAAGCATCTCTTTCTTATTTATTCACCACCAAAGTATCGGTATAGATGATATTGCTTTTGTTTAAATCTCTATCCACCAAATAACATTCAAAGCGAATGGTGTCGAAAGAGGAATAAGGATTATTGATATTGATAATAGATTCAATATTGCCATCAATAGGCTCTTCAATATCGGATGAAAGAAAACGCGGCAAACGTATATTGAACTGATCTTTCAAATTCTCCGGCGACACCCAAACACCATTTTGCAATTCATAATAAGTGATAAAAAAGTTGTAGTAGAACTCCGAAGCGGTGTCAAAGGGAGGTTTGTTGTCGGAAGCATTTAAGCCGATATTGCCGTCTCCATCTGTAAAATAAACCGTTAACAAGGCTTCGTTGTCCGAAGCGGTGCCATTGTATATTTTTTCCAAACTGACAAACTGCAAGGTAGGAATGTCGCTAAAGGGATGGCGAGGACGACACGAAGTGAAGCATAGGGTTGCCAATAGTATCCACAATAAAAATTTTACTTTCATCTATTTGTTCTCCTTTGTAAATGCATTCCAACCTTGTGCCTTCAATTCAATAAGTTTGTCGTCCTTTGTTATCAGCGAACAACCTTCACTTTCGTCGGTTGTATAGCCTATGATGGAAAATTCCATGCAATCTTTTATTTTGTCATAATCGGCTTGTGCAACGGTGAATAGCAATTCATAATCTTCTCCGCCATTTAGTGCCGCCACAGACGGAGTGATGGCAAATTCTATTGCCATATCATAGGTCTGTGTGTCAATAGGAATTTTTTCTTCATACAAGCGACAACCTTTGTGAGAATCTTTGCAAAGATGCAACACCTCCGATGCCAACCCGTCGGAAATGTCTATCATGGAAGTCGGCACAACTTTTTGTTTTTCAAGCACATCTATTACATCCAAACGGGGTTCAGGTTTCAATTGACGCTCTAAGATATAATCTTTTCCTTCCAATTCCGGCTGATTGCTCGGGTCTTTTAAGAAAACTTCTTTTTCTCTTTCTAATAATAGCAAACCCATATAGGCACCGCCTAAATCCCCGCTTACGCATATCAAATCTTTCAATCCTGCCGTACTGCGTTTGACTAGTTGTTCTTTTTTGGCATAGCCCAAAACAGTTACAGAGATAAACATGCCGCTGACGCTGGAGGTGGTGTCGCCACCGACCAAATCCACGCCATAGCGTTCACAGCAGAGTTTCATGCCTGCATACAATTCTTGTATGGCCTCCACTGTATAGCGGGAGGAAATAGCAATGCTGACCAACACCTGTTCGGGACGGGCATTCATGGCGGCAATATCCGATAAATTGACGGCTATTGCCTTATAACCCAAATGTCTCAACGGCGTATAGTGTATGTCAAAATGAATGCCTTCCACCAGCAAATCGGTGGAAACCACTTGCAGTCTATCGCCGCTGTCAATAATGGCGGCATCGTCTCCGACACCTAAAACACTACTCTTGTTTTTTAATTTGATATCCTTGGTCAGCAAGTCTATCAAACCAAATTCTCCGTATTCGTTTAAATTTGTAAGATTCTTATTTTCTAACATTTACATAAAATTTATTCATTCCAAATCTTCCATGCAGCATCTGCCTGCAAGCACAACATTTCATATCCATTCACTGTTTTTGCACCTTTTTGTTGTCCTTTTTTCAAAAAAAGCGTCTGCTGCGGATTATATACCAAATCAAACAACAAGTGATGCTTGTTGAACCACTGCTCCTCTATTGCAGGACAAGTATCTACCTGAGGAAACATTCCCAATGGCGTTGCATTCACAATAATGTCTGCCGCTTCCACATCTTTGGCAGTTAAAACTGTATTTCTGGTAACTATCCGATAGTTTACTTGATGTTTATTGAAGACATATTTCACCGCTTGTGCGGCACCTCCGTTACCCAGCAACAAGGCATGTTTGCCATAAAGGGGTATGTATTTCTGAATAGATTGTTCAAATCCTATACAATCCGTATTATAACCTATCGTTCTGACAGCATTGCTTCTATCTATTTTCACCACATTTACAGCTCCAATGGTCTCGGCGGTTTCATCCAAAGCATCCAACAAAGGTATGATAGTTTGTTTGTATGGCAAAGTAACGGTAAAACCACACAAATCCTCATTTTCAATCAACCGGCTTATTTCTTCTACATGGTCTATGTCAAACAATTGAAAACATGCATCAGCTTTCTCCATCCGTATTTTTTCTGTAAAATACCGAGGAGAAAAAGAATGTTCCAAAGGATGTCCGACCAAACCGAATATTTTCATCTATGCCTCTGTTGTTTTTTGTGCGTCCTGCTGATGCAATCTTGCAGCCAGTTTTTCAATAACAAATATCAGCAAAAAACCGACCACTATCAAAGTTATTGCAATAAAAAACTGACTGTCATATTGTTGCGGTAATATATTTTTCTGTCGCAATGGCAATTCCTGCCCATGATTGTTGATATAGGTTTCCAAAGTAACTTTCCACGGCCAAATTTTGTTCATAGAACCGAACATAAATCCCGTCAACGAGGCCAATGTGAGCATTTTAAAATGTTTAAACAACCATGCTATCACATTGGCGAATGTTACCAGGCCGAGAACGGCGCCGCAGAGAAATATCAACAAAACCGTTATCTGCAATTCCGACAATGCTGTCATCATATAGAAATATTCACCTAACAAAACGAGAATAAAACTTCCTGATATTCCGGGCAATATCATCGCACAGATGGCAATGGCACCACATATAAATATGTACCACAAGGCATTATTTTGACTCAAAGGTGCCAATTGCGGTGAAGCAATAAAAAAAGCCAATACTGCAAATATGATAAATGCCAATATGGTTTTCCAATTCCATTGCACTGTTCTACTTACAAATACCGTTGACGCCAATATCAAGCCGAAGAAAAATGCCCACACCAATACAGGATAGTTGCTCATCCAATAGGTTATCAAACGTGCCAACAACAAAAAGCTGGTACCGATACCCAAAAACAAACACAACAAAAAAGTACCGTCAATGTTTTTCCAAAACAATTTCCATTTGCCGGTAAAAAACAATTTCATATTAGCAAAATTGACACTCTTAATGGCCAATACAAAACGTTCATAAATACCGGTTATAAAGGCGATGGTGCCACCGGAAACTCCCGGCACTACGTCTGCAGCACCCATACAGATACCTTTTACATAGGTTAGAATTATTTCTTTTAGTTTCATATAGTTTATTTTTGCATAATTGACTCAATTTCTTGGACCGTTGACGGAACATCCGCCATCATATCTATAGGATGGTCGTTTACTTGCATCATGGTTTCAATGCGAATGCCTATTCCTTCTTCCGCCACATAGATACCCGGCTCACAACTCAATACCATGCCGTAATCCAACACGGTATCTTTTCCGCCCACATCGTGCACATCCAAACCGACAAAATGTGCAGTTCCGTGCATGAAATATTTTCTCACCGAATCATATTTAACTACTTCTTGCTCAATATCTTGCTGTTTGATTAAGTCAATCTTCAACAATTGTTCCTGCATTTTTTGCAATGTTAGACGATGTATTTTGTTGATACTCATGCCCGGCACATAAAGTGTTTTAGCATAATTGAACACTTCCAAACAAGCCTCGTAAATTTGTTTTTGTCGTGGGGAAAATTTGCTATTGATAGGAATAGTACGACTTAAATCGCCTGCATAATGGGCATATTCCGCTCCCATATCCAACAACAACAAATCGCCGTCTTGACAAATGTCATGATTGTCTTCATAATGCAATATGCAGGCATTTTTCCCCGATGCCACTATCGGATGAAAACTATGACAAGTAGCTCTACGAGAGAGAAAACCATTCGTAATACGCCCTTCTATTTCATATTCTCCCATGTCGGCATGCACTTGTGTCAGCAAGTCTTTGAAAGTGTCTCCGGTAATTTTGCAAGCCTGCTGCAACAATTGCAATTCTATGGAAGATTTTTGCACCCGCAACTGCTCCATTATCGGTGCCAAGCGGGCATAGTTATGCAAAGGATATAAACTTCTATAATAGGCCGCTTGTCGTTCATTGTTGGTTGTAACTTGTGGCACATAAGCCTTGTTTTCCGGCAAATCAAAATAGATAGTTTTGCTTGACAATATCAATTCCCGTAGTATTTTTTCCGCCTCACTACACCAATAGACAGTGCTTATACCGGAAATTTCCCGAGATTCTTCTTTGCTATATTTGTTGCCTGTCCATATTTTGCTATGTTCATTATTTTCTGTAATAAACAATACTTCCCGCAAAGCAGGATTTTCGTGCTGTGGACAAAGTGCCAGAATTGTATCGGCTTGGTCTATTCCTGACAGATAAAACAAGTCTGCATGTTGGTGAAAGGCATAGGTTTGGTCGCCTCCTCGTGGCATGACATCGTTGGAAAACAATATTGCCACCGACTGCGGTTCCATATTTGCCGCCAATCGCTGACGATTATCTTTGAACAATTGCTTGTCTATTTTGCTATATTTCATTTTCAAATGCTAATAACTTGCAAAGATACTAATTTAATTCATAACACTGAATATATCGCATAATATTTTTTTTAATAAAAGGGAAAAAATATTTTCACCGATCTGTTTTCTATCCTATTTTTATCGCAATAAGCATTGATTGCTAATTCAATAAAAAAAATATTCGCCTGAAAAGCGAATATTTTTATACTTCAACTATCTTGTTGACCAACGAACCTTCCGTGCTGACATTATTTTACAAAACGCAACACTTTTTGTGGCAGTTGTATAAAATACATTCCCTTCGCCAATAAGGAAATGTCAATGCTATTGTGTCCTGCTTGTAAAGAAACAGTTTGACAGATGCGACCTTGTACATCCACAATATTCACCCTCGGACATTGTACATCCACAGCAGGTTGATCTATATCTACAAAAAGCAGGTTGCCGGCAGGATTGGGATACAATCGGCAAGACCAATTTTCTTCCCTTACTTCTTCTATATCATCTACAACCGACACATGTTTTTGCCACTTAGCCAATGAGTCAAAAACAACTGCATCAACTATTTGGCGTATAATGCGAGCTGTATTTTCGTTCAAATTGGCAGTATAAGTAACATTGTCTGTCGTATGGGCTGCCAACAATGCAAGACTGTCAGCGGTTATTATATCTTGTTGGGTGGGTTGAGTGGCATGCCATGGAGCAAAAATCATAGCATAAAATGCACATGCAGCTGCATAGGTGCCGGCTATTGACGGATGACTCCCGTCAGCATTGTATAATTCTATTTCCGGATGGCTTGTACGAATTTGCCGCCACACCCTTCCGACAGGACAAACAAATGCATCATTGTCTTCTTTCATCTGCATATATCTTAAACACAACATACTATCCATACCTTCGTAGGTGCCTAAAACCGAAAAATAACGAGCATTGTCTGCATCACCATTTTTACGACCCCATGTCATATAAAACATCACTTTTACATCCGGATTGTAGGCGACTGCCGAATCAGCTAAACGTTTGGCATAGGGCAAGCATTGCACCTCCACTTCCTCTTGAGTGAAAGACGGCAACTGACTTTGCTCTTGCAACACTATCACATCCCAACCTCCTTGACGAATCATATCCATAGAAGCATTGGTACAATGCATGGAAAACAGACATCCACCCGGAGTATTGCTGGAATGGACAATATCTCTATTGGCACTACGGGCGACTTGCTGCACCATATTGGGCAAATTATTCACCTCGGTATAACTATTCCCTATGAATAACACCCGTGGAACATCTTGAGCAACTATTTCAAACCCTAACAACAAAAAACTGACAAAAAGGACTATT
>DBXJ01000058.1:8707-13114 GCA_002309475.1 Bacteroidales bacterium UBA1215 | reverse complement strand
ATTTTGCTTGACAAATAGCACTTTTTCTATCATAAAAAATGCTTTGTTATAAAATAAAAAACACTTTTTTTAGTTATTATGAAAAAACGAAAGTCATGCGATTGAAACATATTTTTTTGATACTAACGGCATGTATGCTAATGACCTCTTGCATACAACGTACAAAAGTAACCGGCACCATAGAACATTGCAAAGAATCGTATGCCATGCTCTACAAAATGCACCCTTACGGATTGGAGTTTCAAGATACGGTTTTACTTATCAAAGGTCGATTTACTCAACATTTAGATACAGGTGTAAACATTTATATACTACGTTTCAATGATACTTGTTTGGCTTCGTTTATCACCACTACCGGCAGTGAGATAAATATTACCGCACAATCGCCCGCCATCAATCACACTTTAACGGTAACAGGAAACAAAGAAAGCGAACTATTAATGGCATCAAGACGGCAATTATTAACTTTGGAAGACCAAGTACAAGCCCTTTCAGAACAATTTATCGCCCAACAACAATCAGAACAATTGGATAGTTTGGATATGGCACTACAAGAACAATTCAACACCTATTTTGAAGCACATAGAGCATATTTGGAGCAGTTTATAGCAGCACATCCCGATAAATTGGCATCCCTTTTGGCTTTTTATCAAACATTGGGACGCAATCAATTTTTTTTCCCCATAGAAGATAAAGCCATTTTGGAAAATTTATACCAACATTTGCACAAAACCTATCCTGAAAGTGAATATGTAATTGACTTGGAAGAAAAATTAGGTTACGATGAATAAGAAAAAACGTTACGAATATATTATCAACTATTTTCAAGAGCACAACCCGCAAGCTGCCAGCGAATTGCAATACAAAAATCCGTATCAATTGTTAGTAGCTGTCATTTTGTCGGCACAATGCACCGACAAACGTGTCAATGAGGAGACACCGGCTTTGTTTGCCGCCTATCCGACTCCGGAAGATATGAAAAATGCCGGCATAGAAGACATTTATTCCTATATCAAACGTATTTCTTATCCCAACAACAAAGCCAAACATTTAAAAGGTATGGCAACAGTGTTGTGCGACCGCTTTGGCGGCATTGTTCCGGACGATGTGGAACTCTTGCAACAACTGCCGGGTGTAGGCCGAAAAACCGCCAACGTGGTGGCATCGGTAATCTTTCACCAACCGAAGATGGCGGTGGATACACATGTATTTCGTGTAGCAGAACGAATCGGATTGACTACCCATTCAAAAAATCCACTGCAAACAGAATTAGAACTAACGAAAAATATTCCGGAAAATCTCATTCCTATTGCACATCATTGGTTGATATTGCATGGCCGCTATGTCTGCATAGCCCGCAAACCACAATGTATTACCTGCGGCATACAATCTGCCTGCAGATACTTTCAAAAACATCCAATAAACGAATGATAATGAGATATTTTGTTCATTTAGCTTACAACGGAAAAAATTATTGCGGCTGGCAAATACAAGACCAAGCCCCGACCCTTCAATCAGAATTGGAGCATGCCTTCTCTGTTTTGCTAAAGACACCTGTTTCGTTGACAGGAGCCGGCAGAACCGATACCGGTGTTCATGCTAAAAATTTCTATGCCCATTTTGACATGCCCGATGCTATTTATATGTCACTGGAGCAACTGACCTACAAATTGAATGCATTTCTACCACAAGATATCGTCATTTACCGCATTTTTCCCGTCAAAGAAGAGGCACATGCCCGTTTTGACGCTATCAGCAGAACTTACCGATATTATGTATCGTTAAAGAAAAATCCTTTTCACAACGAATTCTATTATCGCTATTATCTTCCATTAGATATAGAAACGATGAATCGTTGCTGCCAAAAGATGATGCAATATACGGATTTTACATCTTTTTCCAAGTTGCACACACAAACCAAAACCAACAACTGCACCATTTATCACGCCCAGTGGGTACGCATAGACGATGAAAGTTTATACTTTGAAATCACCGCCAACCGATTTTTACGAAATATGGTTCGAGCCATTGTCGGCACTTTGCTGGATGTCGGCAGCGGAAAAATTACTGAAGAAGATTTCTGCCGGATTATTGAACAGAAAAATCGCTGCTCTGCCGGCACATCGGTACCTGCCAATGCCTTGTTTTTGGAAGAGATAAAATATCCGGAAGATTTCTAATAAAAAAAAGCGACCTGAAGTCGCTTTTTTTGTTGGTGCCCAAGACGAGATTCGAACTTGCACGCGGGAACCCGCACCACCCCCTCAAAGTGGCGTGTCTACCAATTCCACCACCTGGGCATTTCCAACTGCAAAGATAACACTTTTTTTATTATCAGAATCTATTTCTAATTCAGTCTGTTATAAAAATGTCAATGTTTCTTTTTTGGTAATTTTTTGACAATATCTGCATTGTAATTTCAATTCCGACTTGTCAATAACGTCAAAACGCGGAGTTACTTTTTCCACATTGGTAATACATTTAGGATTGTAACATTTTACAGTACCTTCTATATATGAAGGTATGCCCACGTTCATTTTTTCTTTAATCTCGTAGTCGCGAATGGTAATCAATGTGGCAGATGGTGCTACCAATGCAATTTTATTGATTTCATCTTGATTGAAATACAAATCTTGACATTTGATAATACCCTTTTTGCCCAATTTCATACTATCAAGATTGTTGGCCAACAATACCAAGGTATTGCGACTTGTCAAATCCAAAATTTTTGCCACTTGAAACAACATGTCGGCAGGAATATGGTCTATTACTGTACCGTTTTTTATAGCTGAAACTACTAATTCTTTTTTCATATTATACGATTTAAGTTAATTATTTAAGACCTAAAATAGCTGCTATCAAGGCTTGACGCACATAGACACCGTTTTGTGCCTGTTGGAAATAATAGGCTTGCGGTGTTGCATCTACGTTGGTAGCAATCTCGTTAACTCTTGGAAGAGGATGCAATACTTTCATATTCGGCTTGCAATTAATCAACATTGATTTATCTAAAACATAGGAATTTTTCACTTTTTCATAATCTTGAATATCCAAGAAACGTTCTCTTTGAACTCTTGTCATATACAAAATATCCACTTTGTCCATCACATCGGGAATTTCTGTATATTGGAAATATTTCAGATTTTTTCTTTTTATGTGCATTTTCACCTGAGAAGGCAATTTTAGACTTTCAGGAGATACCAAATGGAAAGTGGTGTTGAAATTGCTCATTGCCTCTACCAAAGAATGCACGGTACGACCATATTTCAAATCGCCTACCATGGCAATATTCAAATTGTCGAGTGTGCCTTGTGTTTTCATGATAGAATACAAATCCAACATACATTGTGTAGGATGTTGATTGGCACCGTCTCCGGCATTGATAACCGGCACTGTTGCCACTTCGCTTGCCACTCTTGCAGCACCTTCTAAAGGATGTCGCATAACAATAAGATCGGCATAACAAGAAACAGTACGGATGGTGTCGGCTAAACTTTCACCTTTGGCGGTGCTGGAATTGGACGCATCTGAGAAGCCGATTACTTTTGCTCCCATACGGCATACTGCACTTTCAAAACTCAACCTTGTTCTTGTTGACGGTTCAAAAAACAATGTAGCAACAACTTTTCCTTTGGCGACATCTTGGACTGGATTCTTTTCAAAATCCTCTGCCAACTTAAGAATATACAAGTATTCTTCTTTGTTGTAGTCTGAAATAGAAATCAAATTCCGATTTTTTAGATTCATAATCATTAAAATTTATATTACCAAATAACATTCTCTCTATTGATAGGCATGGTCATACAACGGGCTCCGCCGCCTCCGCGTGGCAATTCGTTGCTGGGCACTGTTACCACACAGCGTTGATGTTGATCTATGCTGTCTTTTCCACTGACAATATCTGCCGCCTCTATTACATCAAATCCATGCTGATGGAGGGCTTCTATAGTATGTGTATTGCGTTGATAGCCGATAATTTTTCCCGGTGCCATAGCGAAGAAATTAGCACCGCTATGCCATTGTTCCCGCTGCTGATTCCATTCATCATCGCCACCACATAAAATAGGTTGCAAGTCAAAATGAAGAGCTTGCAAAGCTTCCAACAAAGTTGTTTTTTCTTCCGCTTTGCCGCTTTCCAAATCTATATGTATTGTAGAATATCGGGATGGCTGTGCTATTAAAGGACGATAGCACATACAAGCATTTTTATCTAAAAATGTAAATACCATATCCAAATGGATAAAACTATCCGGTTCTTCCGGCAATTGCTGTATCACAATATGCTTGATAGAAGTTCCTTTTAGCTGCTCTGCCAACATATCTATTGCTTTTCGAGAAGTGCGACAGCCATTGCCGACCAACAAGACATCTTCTCTGGCTATCAATACATCTCCGCCTTCGATATGG
>DBXJ01000058.1:766-8598 GCA_002309475.1 Bacteroidales bacterium UBA1215 | reverse complement strand
ACTTACAGAAGCGTCTCGAGTGAAGAACAAATTATATAAAGGTGGAATTACATATTGACGGTTGTTTACAGCATAGCCCTCTATCAACACATGTGACAAGTCTTCTACCGACATGTCTAACAATAAGGATTGAATATTTAATTGATACATTTGGCAGACATCGTCTACCACTTGCCGTTTAAGATTATTATCTTGAAGAATGTTTGCCAACAAATCGGTAACATAAAACACTTGTGTATTTTTTTGAAGCACACCTTCAAACAAAGCATATTCACGTTGTGCAATATTCATACTTAAAATATCGCTATACAATGCCTTGTGAATATTTTCAGGAGTCATCCGTTCTATCTCTATACCCGGACGATGCAAGATTACACCATTTAGTCGACCAATTTCTGATTTTACACTTATATCCATAAAATAGATTTAAACATGCAAAGATAATCGTTTTTTGGCAAAATTTGACCAAATTTTATATAAATATTTTTTTAAATTTTCAACAATTTATAAACAAACACTTTTAAATCCTCTCAATAATACCATTTTTGACGGCATAGAGAATCATTTCCCTCATATTGCTGACTCCTAATTTCTTAAAGATATTTCTTTTATGTGTTTCTACGGTGCGTTTGCTAATTTGCATGTTGGAGGCTATTTCTTTTGCCAAAAGACCCTTACTGCACAAAAGCACAATCTCTACTTCTCTATTCGTTAACTGTATTTTTTCATTTTCTCTGCTACTGGCATCCAAAATATAACCATTGTATAAAATATCTTTTATAGTCTGGCTGTAAAAATTGTTTCCATATCTGATAGACTGAATGGCAAATGCCACATCTTGAGAAGTAGCAGTTTTGGAGAGAAGACCTTCTATACGATTATTTTTCGCAAAATTGACTATTGTTTTCTCATCCTGACAATCAGTTAGAACTATCAATTTTAAATCGGGATAAGTTTGTTTTAAATAAGTAACTATTTCTTTATCGGCAAGGTTGATTTTATCTAAACTAATCAACAATATATCAGGATGAGTTGCAGAAAGCAGTGTGTCAATATTTTGATATCCGGCAGCCTCTCCTACTATTGTTGCATGCATAGATTGCTTGGAGAGAACGCTTTTCAAACCTAAGCGGAATATTTCGTACTGGTCTATTATCACTACTTTGTTATTTTGTTTTGACAAGGCTGTTTTTTTCTTCATTTTGTTTTTATTGTTAATTTGCTTTATCATCAATTTTCCAATGGCAAATTTACATCATTTTTTACTTTTAAAAACCAAAACATAACTATTTTTTTCTATAATGACGCTATCTATTTAAAATCATGATAGATATATTTGTATTAATACGTACGTAATAATACTTAAAATATCGTTCTTTTCACGTATTTTTACATATTATTTAATTAACAAAAAACTATTTACTATGCAGTATTTGGAAGAAAACCTAAGCAAAACTTAAAAATTAGTATTTTTTTTGTTAATTTTGCATCTGCAAAATTAAGTAAGAAACGATGAAAAGAAAAAAACTAACCTATATCTGTCTTCTGTTTTTGTTGACAACACATCTTGCCGTGCAAGCACAAAAAGACGAAATCGTTATTTTGTCGGTCAACGATATACATGCCTCTATCGATCAATTTCAATCTTTGAAAGTGGTTGCCGATAGTTTAAGACGCATTTATCCTAAATTTTTATTGGTTTCGGCAGGTGACAACCGAACCGGCAACCCTGTCAGCGACCGCTACAGCGAACCGTCATATCCCACCACCGCATTGATGAATGCTACAGGCTTTAATCTCTCCTGTGTCGGCAATCACGAATTCGACAGCGGAATGGACCAATTCTGCCTACAAGCAGAGCATTCCAACTTTCCTTATCTTGGAGCCAATGTCTCGTTTAAAGACAGCACTAAAAACAAATGGATAAAGCCCTATGAAATTATTGATTTTGAAGGTAAAGGACCCAAAATAGGCATATTGGGAATTTTGGAAATCAATGCCAACACACAAATTCCCGACATGCACCCCGACAATGCCAAAGACGGTCTATTTGCCGACATTACAAGCACTATCCAGCAATATCTCTGGCTGAAAGATAGTTGTGACATAGTTATTTTGCTATCTCACAATGGTTATTCCATCGACACCCTGTTGACACAACGTTTCCCCGGCTTCGCCGATATTATTATCGGCGGGCACTCGCACACCTTGGTGCCGGACAACGATTTCCACCATGGCACTTTGGTAAGCCAAGCCGGCAGCCACCTGAAATATGCCACCATCATAGATATCAAACTGAAAAACAAGCATATCAGCAAAGTCAGTTCTAAAAATATCTCTTTGAAAAATTATCCTCGGAAAGATGACCCAACCGCCTATTTGATCAACCGATTCAACAACAATGAACAATTGCAAAAAGTGCTCACTACGGTGGCAGATGATTTTGAAGAAAGAGAAGAATTGGGTATCATGGTGGCAGATGCATTGGCAAGAGAATGCCAAGCCGATATTGCTATTGTCAATAGCGGATCGGTACGATTACATTCTTTTCCCAAAGGACCTATTACATTGAAAGACATTTATATGCTGGATCCTTTTAGCAATCAGGCGGTAAAATTCCAATTAAACGGTCAGCAATTGAAGCAATTGCTTATCAACTGCCACAATGCCGATTCGTACGGAGCCGCCTATGTATCGGGATGTGCTTATTTTTGTCTTATCAATCCTCATCAATACACCGATATTTTGGAAATGACTATCTCTTTCAGCGATGGTTCTGCATTGGATGCCGACAAAACCTACACCATTGTTACCAGCTCCTATGTAGCCACTACGTGCATGAAAGGCATTGACGCCGACTTGGAATATACCGGCAAGACTACAACCGACTGCATTATCAACTATTTGTCCAAACAAAAAAGCATTAACTATCATGGCAGAAAATGTGTGGTAGAAATCGCTCAATAAATACTATTTTAATTTAGTTCTGCTTTTTGACCATTAGAAATGTCCATTTACCCCAATTCCTTTATTTGAGCCATTTTTCTATTTTATTGGTTGAATTATCAAATCACTATATCATTTATTCAGTTTCTTTTGAATAGTTCTTTCCAAAAAGCGGAGCGGAATGTCTGTTGTGTCGGACGTGCCGATTGCAATAGTATTCCCTCATCTCTCGCCATTCCGCCACTTTCTGCCAAAGGGATGAACTACTGCACCGAGCGAACAAGGCGGACAGACTTACTGTAGATGCGGTCGTAGAAGTCCGAGGGATATAGACGGCTCGAATCGAAGCCCAAATAGTACGCGCCATCGCAACCGATGTACGTAGTCGACCAGTAGTAGCCGGTAGAACCGACAGCGTAGACCGAAGTCTCATAACGGTGACCGGCAGCAGGCAGGAAGACACAACCTACAGCTTCCATCTTCGCCCAATCGCTTGCACCAATAATATTAGATGTATATGCAGCACCATATGTATTATTCACGTTGGTTAATGGATAATACGTATTACTCCAATTATCCGGAACAATTATCAATCCGACTATTCCACATACTGTAGCTTTTGCATAACGTATGCCCGATAAAGTAGTACGTACTTTCAACAAATAAATCCATTCATTCGTAGTAAGCGTACGCCATGTACCGGGTGCATCAGTTGTTTGGTTTTTAGGATGGTAAATGGCATTATACATTCCCCAATCATAATTAGTTCCTGCAATATCGTTTAAACCATTACCATAATCCTCACCTACGACACTAACCATATACGGATATTTATTATCGTACCCGCTGGTGCCCCAACCAAATAAATCTATCCAACCGGTATAGGTAGATGAAACGTTGCTATTGGCAACTCCTATCGTATCCCACTGGTTGGGAGCAAAACGCCATGTGCCTGCCGCTGTTCCGTTGCCTGCCACAGCATGACTGCCCGTGGCACTCCATTGCAGGTTGCCGGGAGAAAAATTCACTTTCTGCGTTTCTGAAACTGAGAAAATACCCATACTTGTCGGTTCTTCTTCGACAAAGACAGCTGTATAGGTAGCATTTTTCTCTATAGTTATGGTACGAGGATTATCACTATTGCCATCATCCCATTTTGCAAATTTATAACCGTTATTGGATATTGCTCCAATGGAAATTACCGTTCCCTTGGTATAGGTACCGCTTCCCTCTACACTGCCCCAAGATTCATTGTTGGATTGCACTATAATGGTATATTCCTTTTTACAACTTGTGAACATGATAGCAGCAACTGCTACTACTAAGAATATTAGTCTTTTCATATCTCTAATTTTAACTATTATATCTTCTTTTTTACCGCAACATTCAAGTCACAAATGCAAATTTGTTAAATAATTAGTTTTTTGCAAAAGTAATAAAAAATCTTTAAGAAAAACTCTTTTTTTATGAAAAAATATTCAAAATTTCTACAACATAAATATTCTGTCCCAATTGCTTATTGAGTATATTTTTGGTAGCGTTTCAAAGCCGTCAGATAGGCGATTTTTTGGTCGTTTTGTTGGTCAAGCGACTGTTGATAAAGAGTTTGTGCCTCTAACAACTCACTCAAACCAATCAATCCTGCCTGATAATTTCTTTGAGAAAGAGTAAGATTTTCTTGTGCCATTTCCACATTGGCAGTCGCTAATGCCAACTGGGCATAACTTTCTTGCAGATGATTCCAAAGTTGTTGGGTTTGCAATTGCAATTTTTCCGTCAAATCTCTGCAGTTATTCTCCGCTACTTGCTGAGCAATAGTTTGTTGTTTGATTTTATGGCTGTTCTCCCACCAATCTGTTATCGGTATTTGCAAAGTGGCGAACAAAAATCCGTTGAAAGAATTTTTTTCAAACAAATTGCCATAGCCATAATTAGCCCCTAAAGCAATTTGCGGCAAAGTCTGCCCGATAGTCATTTTCTTTTTCAACTGCTCTGCTTCCACACTCAAATGAAGCAATTTTGTTTCCGAGCGATTACCGACAGCCTGCTCTGTCGGTTGGAAATACTGCGACGGCTCCATAAAGTCTGCCGGCAAAGTATCCGCCAGCAAAAGCGTATCGGAATAATGCAGGCCTATTAATTGGCACAAAGCCATGGTTGCCAAACGTATGCCGTTTTCCACTTTTAGACTATTGCTATTCAGTTCATTTTGTTTGAGTTGCACTTTCAAAATATTGTTAGAAGTGGTCAAACCGGCATCCACTGCCCCGCAAACATCACTATAAAGGGTATCCAACAATTCTTTAGCTATCTGTATGGTTTTGCGTTTTTCTTGCAATGACACCACCAGCCAATAGCTTTCTTCCACCTGCAACAACAAATCCCTTTCAACAATTTCCGCCTTATACTGAGAAGCCTCCACGCCTACTTGAGCCAAGCGGTTGCCGTTGACAATCTGTCCACCAACAAAAACCGGTTGCACCGCCGACACGCCTGCCACTGTGCCATAATGAAAAAATGACAAACTCTTATCCAAACCGAGAGCTTCTCCGTATTCGGCATACAAGGTATTTAGCAAATCTCGGGCATGGGCATTGTCGATATCTTCTATGGAAAATTCCACCATAGGACGAAGAGCATGGAAAGAAACTGCATTGGCAGATACTTTCGGGAAATATTTGGTCAATGCTTGTTTTTTCACCTGCTGTGCGGATTGTATCTCCAATTGGGCATTCTGCATGGCTGCATTGTTTTGCTTAGCCAATGCCAAACACGAATCCAAAGTGACAGTTTGTGCCGACAAAGAACAAAATATAAATAAAATAATCGTCGTCAATAGGTGATATCTTTTCATTCTTCCCCCTTTCTTCTATAAATCTGCCAATAAGTAACCGGCATCACACTCAGCACTATCACCAACGACAGCACCACGCCAAAGCAGATAACCACTCCCATCGGCATCCAGAGCGGATTGTGACTGATTATCATCGGCAAAACTCCCAAAGCGGTGGTGGCGGATGTCAAAAATATGGGCCGCATACGTCTGCTACCTGCTTCCATGGCGGCGGCTTTGGCGGTAAAACCTTTTTTAAACCGCAATTCTTCCGCATATTCATACATGATGATGCCATTTCGGACAATAATACCTATCAAACTGACTACTCCCAACACCGATGTCATACCAAAATCCAAACCGAACAGCCATTCCCCGAAAAATGCCCCGAACAAACATAGCATACTTGCCGCCAATGTCAATGTGGCAATATCTAACTTTTTGAAATACAAAACTAAAAAGAAAAACAACACAACTACGGCAGCAATAAAACTCAATAAAATTTGCGGCACAACACCCGCATTCAAGCTGTCCAAACCGCCATATTGTATTTCTATTCCTTTGGGCAAATCCGGTTCAATCTCTTTTTGAATAAAGGTTTTAATTTCTTTCATGGCCACTGTTTGCGGCTTCCAAAATTTCATGTCAGCACTCACAGTAATACAATTTCTATCAAACCGGTGAACAATCTGTGCAGGATTCCATTCCGGCTCTATGCCGGCCACTTGCCGCAAAGGCACCCATACACCCGGTATGGTTGTCGGAATAAGTTGATTGCCAATATCTTGGTAATTTTCCGCATGGAAATTGTCATAATACAAAGTAACAGGGATTTTTCTATCGTTTTCCATGATAGAAGTAAGTGGTTGTCCGTTGAGAGTAGTAGCCATATTCAACGACAAAGTTGTTTTACTGATACCCAATCTTGCACTCTCTTCCGGATCTAAAGCAATATTGATGGTGGGCAAAAATTCGTCATCACTGCTGTGTACCCATCGCAATTGACTGTCCATGGTAAGCATTTTTTGTTTTATCTTTGCCGCCACAGACTTCATTTGTTCCTGGTCGTTGCCCAAAATATGTATCTCTACAGGATTGGTAGCCGCCTGATAATCTAATTGACGGAAACGGACGTGTGCTTCAGGAAAATAGCTGGAATAGGTTTTGTCCAATATGGGCAGCAATTCTTCGGTGGCTTTCACAGAGCGGGTGTTGACTATCAACTGGGCTAAATTTTTTGCGGGCATGCTCGGTGCATAGGTAACGTGAAAACGAGGTGCAGATTCGCCGATAAAGGCGGTTACTCCGGTAATTCGCTCATCTTGCAGCAACATTTTTTGCAAGGAATCGCTCACCGCAGTTGTTTCATTCAAACTGCTGCCTTCAGGCAGACGTATTTCTATGGCAAAGCAATCGCGTTCCGCCATGGGCATCATTTGTACATTTAATGCCAAAAACATCAATATCCCCACCGCAATGGAAGCCAGACCTGCCATGATGGTAATATAGGGATGCTTGAAACAAATGTCTTGCAATTGATTATAGGCATTTTGCAAGACGGAGAAAAATTTTATTTGTCCTCGTTCGAACCGGCTGATTTGTCGGGCGTCGGTATCCAGATGAATAAATTTTATTTCCATGGCAGGTATCACCAACATGGCATATACCAATGATGCTGTTAAGGAAAACAAAACCGTCCAAGGAAACAACTGCACAAAATCGCCCAAAGGACCGGTAATAATATTGATCATCGGCAGAAACATCATGCTGATACCCATAGTGGCTATCAACATGGGCATGAACAATTCTTTGGCACTTGTTACCGCCGCTTCAAAGGGCTCACAACCTTTCTGCAATTTGTCAATATAGCCGTCTATGTTGATGATAGAATCGTCAACTATCATTCCCAACACAACAATCATGGCTGCCAATGTGACCGTATTCAATTCTATATTAAACAAATACATCAACGCCACACAACAAGCCGTACAAATAGGCAAGCCTGTGCTTGCCACAAGAGCCGTCCGGATAGGAAACAGCATCATCATCACCA
>DBXJ01000058.1:512-655 GCA_002309475.1 Bacteroidales bacterium UBA1215 | reverse complement strand
CACTTTTTCCACTTTTTTGCCGAAAGAGACAATATTGTTGCCTTTTCGCATTTCTACCGATATCACTATGGCGTTTTTGCCGTTGTAGTTAACATTTTTGTTAGCCTTTTGATATTGCCGTTCCACGGTGGCCACATCTTTCA
>DBXJ01000058.1:0-455 GCA_002309475.1 Bacteroidales bacterium UBA1215 | reverse complement strand
TGAATGTGGATGGGCATGTCAAAATTGAAGTTGTTGTACGAACCGCTCATTACCAGCATGTTTTGAGCGGCATAGTTGACAAACAAAGTCTTAGGGTTGATATTGTACGATGCCAATTTCTCCTGATCGATTTTTACGGCAATTTCTTCGTTTAATTCTCCCAGTATTTTTACATTTCCCATTTCGGGAATGGCACGCAGTTGCTTGGACAACAAGTCGGTATATTCGTGCAGTTCCCTATAGGTTTTGTCGTCCGATTCCATGGCTATCAGCAAAGAAGACGTATTGCCGAAATCGTCTATCACCACCAAGGCCAACACACCCGGAGGAAACGACAAATTCTTTTGTTCGTTGAGTTTATGGCGGATTTTGCTCCATGCAGCGTCTTTGTCTTTCACCGACAAATCCAAATCAACATAAATATATGCCATTCCGTCTTTGGATACGGAATAAGT
>DBXJ01000060.1 GCA_002309475.1 Bacteroidales bacterium UBA1215 | reverse complement strand
CCGAATGATGAATAATCCTGTAACATAAAAAAAGTAAGCAAACGGCTTATACAAAGTGCAAAAATAAAAATAAATGATTTTACTTTTCTCTTGTAAAAAATTTTTTTGTTAAAAAAATCAAGTTGAAAAGTTAATGTTTCAACTTGTAATTTAGTGAACTAAAAATAGAGGAAAATTTGGATATTTTCCGGGATATAAATTTTTATATTTGAAATATTGAGTTTTAATGTACTTATTTTTATACGTTTTTTTAAAGAAAGTGAATTTTTTACATACTGGAAATTGAGCGAGCTATTTTGGCACACAAGCCGGGGAAAAATCGTTTTATATATACCATCACCAGTTCTTTGCTTCCTATTAGCACTTCTCGTTTTTTCTTAATGATAGCCTTTGCTATTTGTTTGCCGGCTTTTTCAGGAGATATGCCGAAAGCCTGTCCTTTGTCCATTTTGCCATGTTGTTTGCCGTCTTTTTCAAGAGCATAGAGAGAAATATTGGTTCTAACTCTTCCCGGACAAACTATGGTGACATGAATATTGTCTTTGTAATTTTCGGCTGCAATTGTTTCAAAAAATCCATATAAAGCATGTTTGGAGGAACTATATGCACAACGCAAAGGAAATCCGAATTTTCCTGCTATGCTGGTAGTTACCGCCAATTGACCTCCACCTTGTTGTATCATTTTCGGCAAAATTTGTTTAACGATGATAACCGGAGCAAAGTAATTGATATTCATCACTTTGTTAATGACTTTCATTTCTGTTTCCACGGTAGTTCCTCGTTGGCTGATGCCTGCATTGTTGTACATGATGTCAATGCGACCGAAATGAGTCCATGCGGTTTCTGCCAAATTTGCCAACTCTTCCGTATTGGATAAGTCAAATGGAAGAACAAATACATCCGGAGCACCCAATGACAAAGCCTTGGCTTTCACTTCTTCCAAAATATCTTCTTCCAAAGCTGTGATAATCAAACAATAACCTTTTTTTGCAAATTCTAATGCAGTAGCCCTTCCTATACCGGAGGAGGCACCTGTTATCCATACTACTTTATTCATTATTTTAATGTTTTTCAATAAATTATATTTTCAAATTGTTAATAACTATTCATCCAAATCATCTGAGAGAAAATCTTTCAAATAATCTAATTGTCGTCTGTCTCTTTTTGTGGGTCGTCCTAAACCGGATGGTCGTGTTTCAAATCGGGTGTGAAGCATTTTTATTCTATCATATTCTTCTTGCGGAGTAACATCTGTATAAAAGTCGGGAACCATTTTGGCGGCAATTCTGCTTTTTGGAGCATCTATCACCACCACTTCTTTTTGCAATTGTCCTATTCGTACATGAATTTTCATTCCTGTTTGAACATCTTTGGAAGGTTTTACATTTTGGTCGTTTACTTTTACTTTGCCGGCATTGCAGGCATCGGTTGCCAATGTCCGCGTTTTGAACAACCTTACCATCCACATCCATTTGTCAATTCTCACTGGTTCCATCTTCTAATTGGTAAATACATAGTGAATAATATTTGCTCCCATTCGCAAAGCTTTCAATCTTGTGGATTCATCATCTCCATGTACGGAGGCATCTTCCCAGCCGTCGCCTAAATCACATTCATAGGTATAAAAACATACCAGTCTGCCCTTATATATCAAACCAAACCCCTGAGGACGTTTGTTGTCGTGTTCATGAATTTTCGGCAGTCCGTTGCTGAAATTGAAAGTTTGGTGATAGATATCGTGAGAGAATGGCAACTCCACAAAATCTAATTCCGGAAAAACCTTTTTCATTTCTCTTCGCACCGAAACGTCTATGCCATAGTTGTCGTCTATGTGCAAAAATCCTCCGGAAATAAGATATTTACGCAAATTTTTCACTTCCGCATCCGAAAAAGATACATTTCCGTGTCCGGTCATGTGTAAAAAAGGATAATTGAAAATTTCCTTGCTTCCTACTTCTACTGTGGCAGGAGTTAGGTCTAAATCGGTTTTCAATTCTTTGTTGCAGAATTTGATTAAATTGGGCAGAGAAGTCGGATTGGCATACCAATCACCGCCACCTCTATATTTTAATAGTGCAATTTGTTGGGCACCGGCATAGAAGTTAAGCAATAACAAACAACAACAAAGCCATTTTTTTAACATTTCTATTGCTGTATTTCTCTATATTCAGAATTGGTGCCGGTCGGCATCCAAAAATTGATTTCTCCGATATGGTCGCTGAAAAATCTATATTCCAAAAATTGGAACGATTCTCTTGCCACTATCTTTAGTCTGCATTTATATTTCCACATCCATTTCCAACGTTTGCTAATAAGTCCTTGATGGAGATAGGCATATAGAAATGGGTGGACTTCTAAAGTAAGTTTTTTCTCTTTTTGTCGTTCTACCACCAACTGTAAATTGTTTTCAATATCGTCAACAATCAATACAGGTGGACGTACCATACCGGTTCCGTTACACGACGGACAACATTCTCTTACTTCAATATCTACCGCTGGACGAACTCTTTGTCGGGTAATTTGTATTAAGCCGAATTTGTTAATCGGCAAAATGGTATGTCGAGCTTTGTCGGCATTCATGGCATCTACCATGCAAGTATAAAGTTCCTTTCGGTGTTCTGCCAATCGCATGTCAATAAAATCTACGATGATAATACCTCCCATATCTCGCAACCGTAACTGACGAGCTATCTCTTTGGCAGCCTGTATGTTCACTTCCAAGGCATTGTCTTCTTGTGTGTGTTCGGAATTGACTCTGTGACCACTATTGACATCTATAACGTGCATGGCTTCGGTGTGTTCTATCACCAAATAGATGCCTCCACGAATGGAAACACTTTTGCCGAAAGAACTTTTTATCTGTTTGTCAATGCCGTAGTATTCAAAAATAGGAATATTCCCCTTGTGTAGTTTGATAATGTCTAATTTTTCAGGGGCAATAGTATTAATGTAAGATTTTACTTCTTGAAAATAGTTTTGTCCGACATAGATGGCATCAAAGGTGTCGTTGAGCATATCTCGCAATATGGTGGAAACTTTGTCCAACTCGCTGATGATACGTTTAGGGAATTTGGTGCCGCTGATATGCTTTACCACCTCTTTCCATTTATCCATCATAGCTCGCATATCTGCATGCAGCACTGCCATGCTTTGATCTTTGGCAACAGTTCGAACAATGATACCCATATTTTTAGCTTTGATGCTTGTCATAATTTTGCGAAGACGGTTTCTTTCGTCTTTACCGGCAATTTTTTGTGACAACATCACTTTGTCGGAAAAAGGTACCAACACACTATATCTGCCTGCTAACGATATTTCACCTGTCAAACGGGGACCTTTGGTCGAAATGGCTTCTTTTGCTATTTGTACAAGTACCAAATCTCCTACAGAAAGTACATCTTTTATTTTTCCTGTTTTAGCAATTTGTGGTTCTATATCAATATTTTCCAAGGAAGAACTTTTTATATTTCCATTCAAGCAATTTTTTACATATTTGTTGAAAGTTAATATATTAGGACCTAAATCCAAATAGTGCAAAAAGGCATCTTTTTCGTGACCGATGTCTATAAAAGCAGCATTCAACCCCGGAATAATTCTTTTAACTCTACCTATATAAATGTCGCCGACGCGAAAGTCATCAGAAGTTTTTTCCTTGTGTAATTCTACTAAAATCTTATCTTCTAACAAGGCGATTTTCACCTCATTCTCATCTGAACCTATAAATAATTCCTTACTCAAAACAACTCCTTGTTATAAAAAATTTTATTATAAAAACAGTTAAAAATAAAAAAACTAAACCTCATATTCACAAATTGGGGAATATGCGATTTAGTTTTATATGTAAAAATAGTTAGTAAAAACTATTTCTTCTTATGTCTGTCTTTGCGTAAACGTTTTTTGCGTTTATGCGTTGACATTTTATGTCTTTTTCTTTTTTTACCGCTTGGCATAGTACTAATGTTTTAATTATTTAACTTTTGTTTTTGCCTTGATAGTATTTGCGAATGATTTAGCTGGTTTGAAAGCCGGAATATTGTGAGCCGGTATATTCAAAGTGGTACCTTTAGAAATATTTCTACCAGTTTTTTGAGCTCTTGCTTTAATAATAAAGCTACCAAATCCTCTCAAATATACGTTTTCTTTCTTTAACAAAGAAGCTTTAACTGTTCCCATGAATGCTTCTACTACGTCTTGTACTTGTGCTTTTTCTACACCTGTTTTTGTAGCGATTTCTGCTACTAAATCTGCTTTTGTCATTTTACTAAAATTTTTAAATATTAATAATATTCTTTTTCTTTAAATTTTAAAATGCAAATGTACAATTATTTTGAATATCAAACATATAAAAATAAAAAAATTTTTTTTAAATATTGAATATTTGTTTTAAATAATTGATTTTAAATGGTTTAATTTATATTCCGGCTTTAAAATTCAGCCCATAAAAAATCTTTCCCAGTTGAAAATCGTATGATATTTCAAGTCGAATAACTTTGTCGTATGACGTAACAACATCCAATCCCATGCCTAAAATGTTTTGTAATTGGTTTAGCGGGGAAGATTTGCTTAAAGAATTATAGTTTGCATCCGGGATAAAATAGACCATGTCGGAGAAAAAATTCCAATAACAAGCAAAACTCAAATGTCCTATTCTTGTATCCCAATTTCTTATTCTTACAAATTTCGGTGGCAACAATTCCACTTTGAAATTGGTTTTCAGCAAGATTAAATGTTGAGCCGGAATCAAATAAGAATACAATCCCCGCATTTCAATGTCGTTGGCTCCCAAACATTTCACCACTTGCAACGGATAGCGACCCCAAACGGTGTAGGCTGTCATACCTATACCGAAATACAATTGTTTGACAACAGGCACATAGTAGCGAAAATTGGTCTGCAGAGAACCTGCATGAACATGCTCAAATGGAAGACCAAATCCCAACTTTTCACCAATTACATCTATATAATAACCTTCTAAAGGATAGGAAGCATAATTTCGATGGTCTAATTTCAATTTAGTATAAAATTGAAAATAATTGATGGTGTTGTTGGTCCAAAAATCGGGATAGTTTTTAAAAATAGTGTCGCCATATAAAGTGTGGTGATAGGCGATGTCTACCTGCCAAGTGAGATGATATTTCGGCCGATAGGTAAAACCCGCCGATACGGAAAATCCTTTTCTGATGATTTTTTTATTGCTTAAAAAATATTGCAATTGGTAGTTGTCAACAGTGTATGCGACTTTTCTGCTTGCATTGGCACTGACACCAAATTGCAAACCGAAATTTCGTTTTTTGGTAATATACGGCATAGCATATTGTACCGATAGGGCATTGTCATAGCCGAATGCCACTGCAACGGAAAAATAATCTCTTCTACCTGAAAAGTTTGCATTTTTCACTTGCAAACCATAGGTGAGCATATTCCATTGCCGGGTTTTCCACCATGTATTAAAATTGCCTTTAGCAGAACGTATATATATATAAGGAATATAGTACCACTGTTCTTCTACTCTTACATGAAACTCAATTTTGTCGCCTTGTATTTGATAGACAATGTCTATTAGATTGAATAGTTCAATATTGCTGAGATTGTTTTTAGATTCTTCTATCAACGGGTCAATATCTTGTTCGGATATTGTATCTCCGGGTTGAAAGACTAATTCTCTTAAAATAATAGCATTTTTCGTTTTTTTATTGCCACTAATGGCAATGGAATCCACTATGTAAGATTGTGCTTTTACACTAGCAATAGCAAAGAGAACAAAAAAAACTGCCATTGATAGTTTTTGAAACATAATATATTTTATTTTTTCGTTTCAAAAGAAGCGATAAATTGAGATAAGGGCTTATAACAAAATAGGATAGTAGCAAACAAGCCTATTGTTACCCATGTATCGGCCAAATTGAAAATGGCAGGGAAGAAACTCATATATTGTCCACCACAAAAAGGAAACCAACTTGGAAAATGGATGGTAAACAAGTCAAATCGCAACATATCCACTACCTTTCCTTGTAGCCATGGGGCATATTGACCACCCCATTGGGCTACGGAACCATAATATTCGCTGACGGAAAATATTTTGCCATAAAAAATACAATCAATCACATTGCCGATAGCTCCGGCGAAAACTAATACAGCACAAGCCAACAAGCGTGCGGGAGTATTTTTTTGTACCATTTTTATACAAACCCAGGCAATAAATATGGCAGCAACCATACGGAATATTGTCAACAAGTATTTTCCCAAATTTCCGCCAAAAGCCATACCGAAAGCCATGCCTTCGTTTTCTATAAAATACAATTTGAACCAGTTGCCGAAGATATTTATTTCTTCTCCTAGAAACATGTGGGTTTTTACCCAAAATTTTAGCAGTTGATCTAGGAAAATCAATATAAATGCCGATACAATTAGAAGAATATACTTTTTCTTCACTTATTTTTTCTTTTTTTCATTGATTTTGGCATTATACGACAAAGTGGCATTAGGCACACTCATCAAACGTTCTTTGGGAATCAATTCACCGGTTTCTCGGCAAATACCATAAGTTTTGTTTTCAATGCGAATGAGCGCTCCCTCCAAACTTTTGATATACTTTTGCAAACGGCCTGCCAAACGGCTGTTTTCTTCTTTAAATTGTGTGCTTTGTCCTTCTTCTACCAATATAATAGAAGGAGATGTATCTAAAACATCATTGCCGTCAGATCCATTCACGGAATCCATCAACACTTTCATGTCTTCACGTGCCTTTTCTAATTTTTTAAGAATCAGTTGACGAAACATCTCTAAATCTTCATCAGAATATCGTTTTCCCGTTGTATTTTTATCTTCCATAAAGCTTATCTTTAATGATTAAAAAAATCAATTATCATCTATTTTTTGTCGTGTTTTTTCAAAAGTCAAAATTACAATAAAAAACAATAACTTTTGCATTCTAAAAGATATTTTTTATATTCATTTGATTTACAAATAATTATCTTGCTGAAAAAAATATTTAAAGATATTGTTAAAAATGCTACCTTTGCATGATAAAGAATCATTAGGAAGACATGGGAAAACAAAGAGATGTATTACCGATAGTGGAAAAGTTTTATTCTCTGCAGGGAGAAGGATTTCATAGTGGATTAGCAGCTTTTTTTATTCGTTTGGCAGGATGTGATGTACATTGTCCTTTTTGCGATGTAAAAGAAGCTTGGAGTGATCACTTTCCTTTGTTGCCGGTGGAGGAATTGGTGGCAGAAATTGTTTCCAACAAAGCAAAACATGTAATTGTTACCGGCGGAGAACCTTGTATGCACAATCTGGATTTGTTATGTCAAAATTTGCAATCTTTACAGATTGCCACACATTTGGAAACTTCCGGAACACATTCATTGAGTGGCAGTTGGAATTGGATATGTCTTTCCCCGAAAAAAAACACACAGGTAAAAGAAGAATTTTATTTAAAAGCCAATGAAATAAAAGTTGTTGTTGAAACACCTGAGGACTTTGCTTTTGCAGAGCAACACGCAAAAAAAGTAAATATAAATTGTCTTTTATATCTGCAACCGGAATGGGAGCAGAGACAAAAAATTGAACCTTTGATAGTAGCATATATTATGCAACATCCTCAATGGAAAATATCACTACAAATACACAAATACTTAAATATTAGATAAATATGAGTATATCTAATTTGGATTCAAAAAAAAGTTTTCACATTTTTGAAGCTTCTGCCGGTTCAGGAAAAACCTATAATTTAGCCAAAGAATATCTTTATTTATGTTTTGTCAACTTTGACAAGGACGCCTATTTTTATAAAAGAATTTTAGCCATCACTTTTACCAACAAGGCTGTTGGCGAAATGAAAGAGCGTATTTTAAAATACTTAAGAGAATTTTCTGAAGGAGTTTCTTCAAATTTATACAATGATTTTAAAAAAGATTTTGACGAAAATATGCTAAAAAGTCATAGTAAAGCAATTCTTCACAATATTTTGCACGACTATAGCCATTTTTCCATTTGTACCATAGATACTTTTTTCCAACAGTTGGCACGCAGTTTTGCTATTGAATTGAATATACCTATCAATGCAACTATTGAATTGAACGAAAGTTTGTTAGTTGACAAAATTGTTAATAACCTGATAGATCAAATAGGAGAACATGAAGATAAAGTAGTCAATAAAAAATTGATGGAATTTTTCGATTATATTATTGGCGAGGAAAAATCTTTGAATAGTTTAGAAACAAGTTTAGCTTCAACCGGGAAAGAAATATATCAAGAAGATTATTTAACCTATAAAGAAAGTATTCAACAGTTTATTAAAGAATTAGATGAAACAAAACTGCAACATATTTCAAAACGAATTGCTGACGATAGTGTTGCAAAACAAGCTGCACAAGACATTATAGATATTTTTGAAGACCCTGATTTAAAAGAATATATCAATAAGCCGAGTTTTTATAATTGGTTTCTGAAATGTAGTCAAGGGAATATCGGTAATCCTACCGATACTTTGCAGAGCATGATAAATGGAGAGACAGCCCTATATGCGAAAAAAACTAAAGAATCTGTAAAAAATAGAATAGAAGCCTTGCGTCCTACCATAGAAGATCGTTTTGAAACCATTGTCAAGTTTATCAAATATAAAAATAGTTACGAAGCTTTAGAAAAGAAAATTTATGCAGTCCGTTTGTTGCTAAAAATGGACGAATTGAGAGAATTGATAAAAGCAAAAGATAAGATAGTCCATATTAGTGAAGCAAAAACCGAATTGGCAAAAATTATTACCGACCATTCCGTAGCACCTTTTGTATATTATAAATTAGGCAATAGATACAATTATATTTTTATTGATGAATTTCAAGATACTTCGAAAGTACAATGGCATAATCTGAAGCCTCTCAGCGAAGAAGTAATGTCTAAAAGAGTTGTTTCGAATGTAGATAAAACAGGACAAACTATTCTTTTTGGAGACAAAAAGCAAGCCATCTATCGTTTTAGAAACGGTGATGTGAGACTCATGGATGAAATGACTAAAAAAAATGAGCAAAATCAATTTTATCATCCTGAAAATAATATAATTAAACTAAGCACTAATTATCGTTCCAAAAAAGAAGTTGTTGAATTTAATAATACTTTTTTTAAACAATCAAAAGAAAGGGAGCGGCATGCAGAAAACGAATTGTTGGTGCGTGTTTACGAAGATTCCGAACAAACATATCACCGCAAAGACGGGAATGGTTATGTTGCCTTACATGTGACAGATTTTGCATCAAAAATAGATGATGTTGCAGAAAAATTCAATAAGGATATCTATGCGATTATTCAACAAGTAAAAAAATGTGGCTATCAATTAAATGATATTGCTATATTATTAAGGAAAAAAGACAAAATACCATCTATTATCCAATATCTTGCCAATCCGCCCCTAGGTACAAACAGAAAAAAAATAGCCTGTATTTCTGAAGAGTCTCTATCGTTAAAAAACAATGCAGAAGTGCAATTTTTGATAGCGATGCTATATTTTTTACAAGATGTTAAAGATGCAATAGCACTGACAAAAATTCAACTTTATTTAGGAAAAGATTTTTCTAAGGTTAAGAATTTTGATCAAGAGAAAGATATTTGGAATTTCTTTAAAGAACTTCAAATAGAATTTGACGAGAGAGATTATAAAAAATGTAGAAATCTGAGTTTGTATCAGCAGGTGGAATATTTAATGGACCGTTTTGACTTGCCTAACAATTCTTTTACATTAACTTTTTGTAATAAAGTATTTGAATTTTCCAACAACAAACAATATGCTGAATATCAATTTTTTGAATATTGGGAGGACAATGATTTTTCTATCATCGCACCTCAAGGCAATGCTGTTAATATTCTAACTGTCCACAAATCGAAAGGTTTGGAATATCCGATAGTTATTTATCCAAAATTTTCTTCCACCGCCTCCGGTCACGAAAATTTGCGTTGGCAAAATATTCCTCAAGAGTTGTGCCAATATATGGGATTACAGCCGACAGGCGGAGAAAGAAAGACCTTGATCAATATCCAAAAGGATTTGCAAAATGGTTTTTTTTCAGATGCTTACCAAGAAGAACAATATTTACAAGAATTGGATGAAGAAAATGCGGATTATGTGGCTTGCACTCGTGCCAAAGATAGACTTTATATACTTTTATCAGACAAAAGCGATAAAGAAAAAGAAAAGCAAGTGCACAAACTTGTGGATGACTATATAGATATATTTGATGGTCAGACAAATGCCAAAGACAAGGAAGAATTACAAAACACTGTCAAAGAAGAGCAAATTGAACTTGAATTGAGTGTTTATGCTAAAGGAGATATCAATGAACAAAAATCAACGAAAAAAGAAGATGATGAAACAAATGAAACTATTGTTTGTCGTCCGACTGGTTTTTATGATATACCGATAACAAACGACACGGACAATTCGGAGAAAAAATGGGGAAGAAAGGTCCACCAATATTTTTCGCAGATAGTTACAAAAAACGATATAGAAAGGGTGAAAGATAAAGTAGAAAAAGAATGTTCTACAGAAGATAAAGAAAAGATTTTCAAAAATATAGATATTGTTTTTAAAAACAATGAAAACATTCTCTTTGGACCGGAAGGGAGTATTGTCAAAAATGAAATAGCTATTTGGTATAGAGAAAACGAAAATGCCCAAACAAAAATTATCGACCGTTTAGTGCTTTGTCCTGACCATACCGCTTATATTATTGATTACAAAACAGGAAGCAACCACGATGAAAATGAAGAAACATACAAGAAGCAAGTGAATTGGTATGCTCAACTTATTACCGAAATGGGCTACAAAGTGACCATCAAAAAACTACTTTATATCAACAAGGAAAGTGATATGGAATTTGTGGATGTTTAGCCTTTGAGTGAATAAAATTGGTGCAGATGATAATAGTTTGAATAATTTTTTCTACATTTGCAATTTAAAATATGTACAAGAAAATGAAGAAATTTGTAATACTTGCATGCGGGTGGCTCTTATTAGCTACTAATATGTTGTGGGCTCAACCGATATCGTGTAAAACCTATCAATACGATACTTTGGGTGTGGATTCCGCTTTTGCTTATTCTTCTATATTTACTTACAATGCCCTTGGCAAGCAAATTTTGGAAGTAAAATATTATGTCAATGGAGATATAGATTCTTTGATAAGTGTGTATGATAGCAACAACAATTTGGATTATGAAAAATATATCTCCAATGGAAAACCTGTGCGTTATACCGATTGGGATTTCGATATAGAAAATCATACTATCTTTTCTACCGACTATAAATATGTTGACTCAAACCAGAATTTGGTCCCCGTTTCACGATTGAGAAGTTTTGGTATCAACAATTTTGATTCAAAATTAGTAATTGAACACTTGGGATATCCCATCTACTTGTGCGATTCTGTTATTTCAGAGACGTATAAGACACAGACATCTGAATGGAGGGTGGAAATGATCGGACATACGATTTACGAAAATGGCAGAATTACCAAAATGATATGTCCGGTTTCCAATGCAGGTGATAGTGCCATGGCCTATCTTACTTACGACGATCGAGGCAATGTGATAGGTGTAAGCGTACAATCTCCTTTGGTTCCTAATGTGGACTTAATAACCATTAGCCAAACTTTTGACGAAAACAATCAACTTACCTATTCACAGCGTTTTCAGAGAATTAAAGAAATGGACAACGAGAGAAATATTGAAACAAGTTATCAATATATTAACAACGCTTTGATAGTGCTAACACAACGTGGCAGAAATTCATCAGGACAATGGATTTTGGAAGAAGTGAAAATTTATTGCGACCCTCTAAAAGTGTCGGAAAGCAACAAAAATTCTTTAAAAATATATCCAAATCCTGTCAAGGATGTCTTTTTCGTGGATGATGTAGAAGTAGGTTCACAAGTATTTATTTTCGATATGCTTGGCAGATTACAACTCAAAACCAACCTTCTTTCCGAGGGAAAAGTTATGGTAGATATATCATCTTTGCCGACAGGCAATTATGTGGTTCTATTAGAAAACAAACAAACATTGAAATATTCAACATTAATCAAAAATTAACTTAAACAAAATAACAATGAAACATTTAATTACACTATCTCTGATTTTTTTATCTTTTACCCTATTGGCACAACAAAAGCCGGATGGTTATAGATATTTTACTTTTTTAAATAGTGAACTAACGGACTCTGCAATGACATCGTCTTGTATTTACACTTATGACAACAATGGTAACACTATAAAAGAAATTGTTACTTATGACGATGATACTTATTATGTAACTTATTCTACTTATGATGCCAATAATCACATTACTGCTACCCTTACTTTAGATCAAAACAAAGATACTTTAATCTATAGAACTTGGGTATATGACTATACGAAGAAAAAATGTACTCAAACATTCACCTTTGAAGGACAAGAAGGAAGTATAACAAGTTGGGGTGTGGAAGATTTTGACAAAACTCTTCCTACAGAAGAATTTATAGGTGCCGACTTGTTTGTTTGTGACTCCGTTCAAATAGATATTGTCATGAATATGGAAGGAATGACTATCAATGGTATGAATGGTTATTTCCATAAAAATAATCAGCAGTTGGTAGATTCTATTGGTTTTATTATTTATGTGGAAATGATGCCGGGAGTTCCAATTCCTATGCAAGCCCTCAGTTTTTTGTTTACCTATAATGCCAACAAGGACATTACCAAATTCGTTACTCGCATCTCTGCCGGTGCAACTACTGAAGATATGGTGGTAGTTGACTATGTATATAATAATAATTTGTTGTATAGTAAAACAGTTTCTTATCCAAGTGAAATGTTCGACATGGCAGATGCAGAAAAAGAAGTATATTTCTATACCAACGATGGCAATCCTCTTTATACTGATGTTTATGTAGTGGATACGGAATCAGAAGATCCTGAATTTGTTTTGGATGGTAGAAAATGGTATATCTATGGCGAAACAGCTGTAAAAGAACAGACTGCAGAAAATTTGGTATGCTATCCAAATCCTACTAATGGTCAAGTAAGTATAAATAGTGAAGTTGCAACACAAATATATGTATATGACCTTTGTGGCAGACAAATTATGAATACCACAATTGAGGAAGGTTATAATGTTATAGATATTAGCCATCTTGCCAATGGTTGCTACTTGATGAAAACCAGCAACAATAAGGTTGTAAAATTAATAAAACGTTAATCAAAAGAAGATACCTCCGGGTATCTTCTTTTATTTTTTAATATGAAAATTATAGGCATAACAGGAACACTTGGAGCCGGCAAAGGGACAATTGTGCAATATTTGCTTGACAACAAGAATTTTAAACATTATTCCGTCCGACAGTTTTTGATAGAAGAATTGCAAAGGAGAGGAACAAAAGTGATAGACCGCAATGCTATGACGCTACTCGGCAACGAATTGCGAGCAGAGCATAGTCCTTCTTATATCACCGATTGTTTGTACGAACAAGCCAAAGAAAATGGTCAAAATGCTGTGATAGAATCTATTAGAACGCCGGGAGAAGTGCTTTCTTTGCGAGATAAAGCCGATTTTTGTCTTTTGGCTATTGATGCAGATAGAAAAATTCGTTATGAAAGAATTCTCCAAAGAAATTCAGAAACCGATCATGTTAGTTTTGAACAATTTGTTGCCGGAGAAGAAAGAGAAATGAACGATGCAGACCCTAACAAACAAAATATCAGCAAATGTATAGAAATGGCTGATTTTTTGCTCAATAACAATGGGAATAGGGAAGATTTGTACAAAAATGTAGAAAAAATTTTAGAAAAAATTCTTTAACATGGAAAACGAAAAACATGTTCGTCCGTCATGGGATGAATATTTTATGCAAATAGCAAATACGGTAGCACAAAGAGCTACTTGTGACAGAGGACGTAGCGGCTGTGTGATAGCACGTGACAAACAATTGTTGGTAACAGGTTATGTAGGCTCTCCTAAAGGTCTGCCTCATTGTGATGATGTAGGGCACCAAATGCGAAAAGTTATTCATGAAGACGGCTCTATAACCAATCATTGTGTCCGCACCGTGCATGCAGAACAAAATGCAATCTGCCAAGCGGCAAAATTGGGGATATCGCTACAAGGTAGCACTCTCTACTGCCGCATGACTCCTTGCCGAACTTGTGCCATGTTGATTATCAATTGCGGAATAACACGTGTGGTATGCGAAAAAAAATACCACGATGGTGCAGAATCGGAAGACATGTTTAAACAAGCCGGCGTGGAATTGGTGTTTATGCACGATGAAATTCTAAAATACGACAACCAATAAAGGAAAATTTTCCTTTTTAAAGGTAAAAGAAGATTTTTTAACAAAGCAATGATTATATAATAAAAAAAATGATACCTTTGCAAAATAAATATTTATGTTCAACTAAAAATTTATAAAAGATGAAAAGATTTGTTATTTGTTTAGCAGCCATTGGATTGATATTTTCATTCAATGCATGCAAGAAAGACGGTGTTTACAATCCGTCAAAAAAAGTTTCCAAAATCTATACAGAAGTGTATCTGTACGACTCTGTATATAATGTTATAGGTTCTGTTCCTATGCTTTCACAAAATTTTACCTGGGATAAAAACATATTGAAAGAAGTGGATAGTTATCGCGAAGGAGAACAAAGAGACAAGGAAATTTTTGTTTATGATGGTAAAAGACTTGTAAGAATAGATCATGTTGACCCTGATTACATTTCGGACATAGAGGAACAAACTATTTTTTCGTACGAAGGTTCAAAATTGCATAAAGCCACCATTTTGGATAATGGAGACATAGAAGCGGAAATAGAGTATATATATGATAAAAATAAAATATCGGAAATGATATATACTATGTATAGTAGTGGTCTAAGTCTAAATATATTGGAACCCTTAAAACAAGTGTTGGATCCTAATATGGTGGAAGTTCTTTCTTGTGACAAAGAAATGCTTGCCTGTTTGGAAGCAAAGAACGGTTTGACCCATAAAGCAGGTGTGAGAACAATGAAGATAGAATTGGAATGGGAAAGAGACAATATCAGTCAGGTGAAACTAATACAAGATCCCTATACACAAGTTGTTTCTTTTACCTATGACAACAAGAAAAATCCTTTCTACAGCCGTCCAATGGAGGATATTGAAACAATGGGAGATCCTGAATATGGTTTACTTTCTTTTTTCTGCAATAAAAATAATATTGTACAAATGGAATCAACTTCTTCGGGTCATACATATACTATACCTATAGAATATGAGTATGATGGAAGTTATCCTATCAAGCAAACCATCACTCCTCCGCATGCAGATCCTGACGATATTGTGGTAAAATACATAGAGTATAGATAGGCTTATTTCAAAATAAAGAATAAGTTTTACAACGACAAAAAAGAACTTTATGTTCTTTTTTGTCGTTATTTGTTTTGTGTAAACATAACGAAATACAATATTTATAGATATTTTGTCGTTGTTTTATCATATAAAGATTGGATATGAAATACAAAGTAGGAGATAAAGTAAAATTTTTGAATGATGTAGGGGGTGGAGTTATTAAAAAGATACTATCTCCAACCTTGGTAGAAGTTGCAGTAGAAGATGGTTTTGATTTGCCGGTTCCTGTCAATGAAATCATCATGGCACAAAGTCAGGATGTAAAGGCATCGGTTTTTAATCAAGATTTCAACATTCCTGTTAGTCAATTTGTTGAAAAAGAGGAAGAAAATACTGCAAAAGAGTTGAACAGAATGAGTAAATTGCAAAAATTTACATCTTTGCATCACCAGTCACAAGGTGTCTATTTGGCTTA
>DBXJ01000064.1:25120-25354 GCA_002309475.1 Bacteroidales bacterium UBA1215 | reverse complement strand
CCTTACCTTTATAAAAACCGGTTTGTTCCGGAAAATTGAATGCTGTTTTTAAAATTACATTGTTCATCTTTATCTGTGCTTATTATTAAATTACTTCTTTAAAATCCAACCTTTAATGCCGCCTTTTATGGCTTGCTGTGCCTCTTGCTCACTATATGGACCTACGCCTATTTGATACAAACGAGACGATTGTCCCATACCCAAGTTGACAATATTCGTATATTGTTGTTGTTT
>DBXJ01000064.1:882-24923 GCA_002309475.1 Bacteroidales bacterium UBA1215 | reverse complement strand
ATGCCAATGGCTGTCAAACCATTCTTTTGTTATCTGCTTGTATTTGACAATTGTTTCCGGAGATTTAACATTCAACACCATCATGCCTGCCAGCAACAACAAAACTATTGCCAACAATACCAACAGGAATATGATACCGGCAGAACGTTTCTTTTTTACCTTTTCGGGTTCTTGTGCCGAAACTTCCTGTTCTGCAACAGATTCTTCTGCCTCTTGCTCTTTTTCAACCGGTGTTGCCGGAGGTATTATTTGCTCTTGTGATGTTGCAGCAATTGTCGGTTGTGTGCGGTTTTCTTCTTGATTATGAGTGGCTTTTAGGTGGATGTTTTCCACTTCAAAATTTTCCAGTCCGCAACTTTCCGGAGAAATATCCCAGTCCAATTGCGATTCAAAGGCTATTTGTCCTATAGCATTTTCCACAAAGGAACCCATACTTCCCAAAGCATACGATTCCTTGCGGTTGACAGTTTGACAGATAGTTTGAACCAATTCATCCAATTTTTCTTCCGCTTCGCTTTCGGATATTTGCATGTTTTTTGCAACAAGTTGCAGAAATTCAGCGTCTGTTGTCGCAACGGCTGTTTTTTCAAAAACAACATATTTTCCGGGAACGGTAAACTTATGCAAAACGGGATGCATTTCCGAGGACTTGTATTGGATAGTCAAAGTCCCCAGCCCTTTTATATTCAATTTTTGATTTTCAATCAAATAATCTTTTATTATCTGTTGCATGATTTTTTATTTTTCACTTGTTAGTCAATCGAATGTATTCAATGGCTTTTTGCATGTCTTCCGGTGTATCTATGCCGAAAAATGTCTCTCTGTGTGTTATTTGTAAATATATGGTATATCCGTTTTCTATCCACCGTAATTGTTCCAACGACTCAGCCTGCTCCAACAAAGATGTCGGCAACTGCACTATCTCTTGCAATGTTTTCATCCGATAGGCATATACGCCGATATGCTGATAGAAAATATGGTCGGCAAAACTTTTATTTCGCAAATACGGAATCGGCAAGCGACTAAAATACAATGCCTTGCCCTCGTTTGACTGTACCACTTTGACAATATTGGGGTCTTTTAATATTTCTTGTGACTGAATAGGCTTGGCCAAAGTGGCAATTTGCACTTGCTCCTTGTCAAAACATGCCATCAATTCGTCTAATTGCAGCGGGTCGATAAAAGGTTCGTCACCCTGAATATTGACAACGACATCGTCTTGAGCAATATCTTTCCATTGTCTAACGGCATCAGCGACCCTGTCGGTGCCGGAACGATGCTCGGACGATGTTATCAACACTTGTCCGCCAAAGGCTTGAACGGCATCGAAGATTCTGCTGTCGTCGGTAGCCACCAACACATGAGCAAAATGTGGATTTTTACACACTTGCTCATACACACGCTCTATCATGGTTTTCCCTTCCAACATACACAAGGGCTTACCGGGGAAACGGGTGGAAGCATATCGGGCCGGAATGACAGCAACAAACTTCATGTTTTATTTTTTTCTGCGTTTTTTAGTCTTCTCTTCTACTACTTCCTGCTCGTTGAACAAGCCGAAAAATTCGGCACTGACTTCATTGAGGATATTGCCTAAGGCATCGGGATTTTCATCAAAACGATTCACATCGGTGTCAATAATCATCAATTTGCCTTTGTCATAATTCGATATCCATTGCTCATAACGCTCGTTGAGATTTTGCAAATAATCCAAACGGATGGTATTTTCGTATTTGCGACCTCTTTTTTGAATATTTTGCACCAAGGTTGACGTGGAAGCACGCAAATATATCAACAAATCGGGAGCTTTGATAAATGAATTCACCAATTCAAACATGGACAGATAATTTTCGTAGTCACGCGTAGCCATCAAGCCCATATCGTGCAAATTGGGAGCGAAAATATAAGCATCTTCGTAAACGGTTCTGTCTTGAATGGCAGGTTTTTTCATTTTTTGCAATTCCACCATCTGTTTAAACCGCATATTGAGATAAAAAATTTGAATATTGAACGACCACCTTTGCATATCTTCATAAAAAGATACCAAATAAGGATTGTTTTCAATGTTTTCGTACGCTGCATACCAATTGAAATGCCTTGACAACAAATTAGTTAGCGTAGTTTTTCCTGAACCTATATTTCCTGCTACTGCTATATACATATTACTTGTTTTTTGCTAAATTACAATTTGCGAATATATTATTTTTTAAGCAAACACAGCCCAAAAATTTCAAATTATTTCAAAAATTTTTTTCAACAAAAAAGCGGATGATGTCCGCTTTTTTGTTCTGATTGTTTTTATTGTTTATTTTGCGTAACTTACAGCACGCGTTTCTCTTACAACTGTAATTTTTATTTGTCCCGGATAGGTCATCTCATTTTGAATTTTCTTTGACAAATCGTAAGACAAACGACCGGTTTCTTCGTCAGAAATCTTGTCAGCACCAACTATTACACGCAATTCACGACCTGCCTGAATAGCGTATGTTTTGATAACACCCGGATACGACAATGCCAATTCTTCCAAATCTTTCAAACGTTTTGCGTAGGCTTCCACCACTTCGCGTCTTGCCCCTGGTCTTGCTCCGGAAATGGCATCGCAAACTTGAACAATAGGTGAAATCAAATACAACATATCGGTTTCATCGTGGTGTGCGGCAATGGCATTCACCACTTCCGGTTTTTCTTTGTATTTTTCCGCCAACATGGCACCCAATTCTGCATGTGGCATATCAGGTTCATTATCGGGAACTTTGCCGATATCGTGCAACAAACCGGCACGTTTGGCGGCCTTTTCGTTCAAACCCAATTCCGCTGACATGGTTGCACACAACAAAGCCACTTCTTTGGAATGTTGCAGCAAGTTTTGTCCATAAGAAGAACGATATTTCATTTTACCGACCAATCGTATCAAATCGTGGTGCATACCATGAATTCCCAAATCGATAGTGGTACGCTTGCCGATTTCAACAATTTCCTGCTCAATTTGATGTTTTGTTTTGGTCACCACTTCTTCAATTCTTGCAGGGTGAATTCTGCCGTCTGCCACCAATTTGCCCAAAGACAAACGTGCCACCTCCCTGCGGACAGGGTCGAAACTTGACAAAATAATGGCGTCAGGAGAATCGTCAATGATGATATCCACACCGGTATATGCCTCAATAGCTCTGATATTTCTACCTTCTCGACCGATAATTCTACCTTTTATTTCTTCGTTTTCAATGTTGAAAACCGAGACGGAATTTTCGTGTGTATTTTCAACAGCTGTACGTTGTATAGTTTTAATTAACAACTTTTTAGCTTCCAAGTTGGCATTTACCTTTGCCTCGTCGATAATGTCTCTTGTGATGGCAATAGCCTCGCTTTTGGCTTCGTCTTTCAAACTTTCTATCAACTCTTTTTTAGCTTCAGCTATTGACAATCCGGCAATGTTTTCCAATTTAGACTGCTCTTGTTTGATAAGTTTGTCTAATTCTTCTTTCTTTTTTTCAGTACCTTCTTTTTGCAAGGCAAGTGCTTGTTGTAATTGTGATAATTCATTTTGTTTTCTTTGTAAAGTTTCCTGTTTTTGACTGCAGGACTGTTCTTTTTGTTTGATTCTGTTTTCTGCTGCGGCAATGGTGCGGTTTTTTTCTGCCACCATTTTGTCAAATTCAGCTTTAAGTTGGATATTTTTCTCTTTTGCTTGCAGAATACGTTCTTTTTTTATCAATTCGGCTTCTTCCTCTGCTTCTTTGACAATTTGTGCATTCTTTCTCAACATATTTTTTCTAATGATGAAAAAGGTGATGAAAACACCTATGCACAAACCCAGCACTAAACCTATTATTCCTAAAATTATTTCTGTTTCCATTTGCGTTTATGTTATATAACTATTTATTTTACAATTTATTAGTTCATTTTAACACAAACAAAAAAATCCGCTCCGAATCTATGGTCACTTAAACCCCTAATAGTTAAGTTTATAACTGCCGTAGCATGTCGAGTGCCTCAAGTATAAAACTGAACTCTCTATCTACTCCGAGTCGGTTATTTTGTTTGTTTTGTGTTGAGTTTAACAAACGATGAGATTCGTTGCGGAAAATCTATATTCAAAGAACTTTTACAATACTATTTTGACAAAATTTTGTCAACAGTACTATTCAATATATTCAAGGCTTCTTTCAGATCGGTATCAATATATGATTGTTTTTCAGATAATTGAACCTCTCTTACAGCATACTTTATTACGGCATAGCCTATTTGAGTGAAAGGATCTGTAATATTTGACTTATTGGCCAATTGTTTAACATAATCCTGTATGTTTCGCTCTGCCTTTCGATATATTTCTTCCTGACTTGCAGGGATAGACAACCTAAACGGCTTTTGTGCTATGTATAATGTAATCGTTTTCTTTTCGTCAGCCATGATTCTAATCGTTTAACATTTTTATGCAAGCGTCAATTTTCTTCACCAATTCGTTGATTTTCAACTTTACTTCAGTTTGTTTGCCTTGCTGTTTAATCAATTCTGCGAGTTTTTCTGTTGCCAATTGACTTGCTTGCTCACCTACTTTTCCCTTTAAGTTTTCTATCTTTTCTTTTAATGCCTTATTCTGTTCTTTCAACTGTTTGTTTTCCGCTTCCAAATCGTCAAAACGTGATGCAATTTTGTTAACTTTTTCTATCAATTCGTCCGATAAAAGTTTAATTTCTTGCATATTATGTTTTTTTCGGTTGGCTAAAAACAACTTTACAAAGATACAACTTTTTTATTATATAAATGTAATATAGGGAAAACTATTTTTCATTTTTTCTCAAAAAAAACTATCTATCAAATAGTTATTTTTTCAACAATCGGGCAAATTCATACAAAGTATCTACTTGTAAGTCTGCCCCATCGAAATCTTCCTCACCTTTTACATAAACAGTTTTCATTCCTGCATTCAGGCCGAATTGCATATCCGAAGGAGAATCGCCCACCATAACGGATTTGGAAAAATCCACATCCGGAAAATCTTTCTTCGCTTGCAATGCCATGCCGATATTGGGTTTTCTCATAAGAGAATTTTCTGCCGCCAAAGTCGGACAATAATAAATGGCATCAATGGGCGTAGCTATCTGCTGTAGCATATAAGCATGAACCACTTGCAAATCCGACTCCGTCATCAAGCCTTTGCCGATACCCTGCTGATTGGTAACGATAAAAATATGATTGAAAGTCTGTTTAAAAACGGAGAAAGCTTCTGCCACCTGCGGCAAGAGAATCATTTCGGCAGTAGTTTTTACATATCCGCCTACTATCCTTTTATTGATAACACCATCTCTATCTAAAAATAGCGACCAAGTGTTATCAATGCTTGCAAGAAATTCTGTTTTCATATAGTATAGTGACCATGGAGGGATTCAAACCCCCGACTTTCAGAACCGGAATCTGACGTTCTATTCAGCTGAACTACATGGCCTATTGATGATTTAAAATACAAAACCAAATAAAAACTCAAAACTGTGCAATCTGGATCTGACTCTTTCTTGTGTTATCTGATTGATAGTTTTTCTACGAAACATATTGTTGAAATTGCAATTATACGCCAAACCGAAAGTCGCCTTTGTATTATCGCGTATAACATATTCAAAACCAAATTCCACATACAAAGATTCTTGGATGAGCGACATTTCTTTATACCTATCTACCTTATCCACCTTAAAACCAGTACCATCTGCCCTTATAACTTCATCTTTTGACTTGGCACTTACACAAATAGAATGTTCCAAACCAATAACTCCGTCTATTACAAAACGACCAAATGGATTGGTTTTAAATTCTATGGCAGTCGGAATGGAAAGATAAATGTTATTAAACTTGGATGTGATACTTTCTGCCGTTATCAAAGAATCGTGATGCTCCCTATCGGCATATTTATCGGAATATATCATTTTTGTCATCGCATGTTTTGCCGCCAAGCCCACTGTAAAATAATAATTTTCGGCTGTCGGCACCAAATTGATATCCACATCTAAACCATAAACTCCACCCAATCTTGCATTTCCGGAACGATAACCCTCGTTAAGTGTTTGTGCCCACGATATAGACGGACCGGCATAAACGGTAAATTCAACTCTTCTTGGACGATATTCTTGCGAATATACACTCATTTCTGTCATTAACAATGTGAATATGAGCAATATGAAAATTTTTCTTTTCATCTTTTTCAATTTTACTATCACTAAAGAAAACTATTTGCAAAAGTACTAAAAAAAAATAAGTTTTTCTGCTGTTTTAGCAGTTTTTTTGTTTTTACATGCAAAATACTGCTGTCTAAAGAAAAAATGCTATCTTTGCAAAAAATATTAGACATGAATACATCTTTGAAAATAAGTGTTTTTTGTGGTTCGAGAATAGGCAAAAATCCTGCTTATATGGCAGCTGCCAAACGAATGGGGAAATTGTTTGCCGACAATGACATTACATTGGTATATGGTGGCGGCAAGGTCGGTCTGATGGGTATTTTGGCAGACGAAATACTACAAAACGGAGGAAAAGTGATAGGAGTTCTGCCTCGTTTTTTTGATTTTGACTTAGTCGGTCATGCCAACCTCACAGAAATGATTTATGTAGATACCATGAACGAAAGAAAATACAAAATGGAAAAAATGTCCGATGCTTTTATCGCCTTGGCAGGCGGCTATGGGACACTTGACGAAGTTTTTGAAATGGTATCCAATCTCAAACTACACCAACACAACAGTCCTGTCGCACTATTAAATACAGAACACTTCTACGACTACCAAATCAAACAATTAGATGTGATGCTCCGTGAAGGATTTATCGACAACTATGATTATGAATTACTTATAAAAGATGCTACCCCGGAAGGTTTGCTGCAAAAAATATTTGAAAGAATAAAAAAATAATTTTTTGTTATACCAAGCATTTTATTTTGATAAAAATTAGTACTTTTGTAAATTGAAAACGTTTTTAACATGAAAATCTTTGATAAAATTGCTCAATGGATAGTAAAAGTTTTAGTATTCACACTACTAAGACCCAAGATTTACTATCAAGATAAAGCCAAGCAAAATCGTGATATCAAAGAGCCGTCTATTCTTGTTTGCAACCATATTCACGATTTGGACGGGCCCAGTGTTATGTCTATTATGAGAAAAAGCAAAGTCCACAATCTGGCAGCTTTAGACAGATATGACGACAAAATGTTATCATGGCTCATGAAAATGGGCGGTTGTATTCCTATCGACAGATTGAATCTTTCCACCGATTGGATTTATCGTTCCATTGATACCTTGAAAAAAGATAAAGAAAGTATTGCCATCTTTCCGGAAGGCCGCCATGGAAAGGATGGTAAAATTCTGCCTTTTCATTCCGGCATTACAACCATTGCCACGCTATCACAAGTTCCTATCATCTTGGTTTATATCAATGGCCCTTACCGCTATTTATTCGGCAAACGCTTGAAACTGATGATCGGCACTCCGTTTTATTTAGAAAAACCCACTCAAGGCATCACCTCCGACTACATTGACAGTCAAACCAAGTTATTGAGAGAAAAACTGATAGAACTACAAGCAGAATTTTATAAATTGGACACTAAAAAAACAAATTAATATGGGTAACTATTTTTTCGATATGATTCCAAAAGAGGAATTGGAACACATCTCTTACTTGCCGACAATACCGGAATTGTTGGAAAAAATGAATAATGACTATGCTACACGACCGGCAGTTTCCGACACACAAACCACTTACACCTATAGTGAGTTTTATGAAAGAATTGGTCGTAGAAGAAAATTTATTGAATCACTGGGCTTGCCAAAAGGTGCAAAAATTGCTGTCTGGGATAGAAATAGCATAGATGCTATGGAATTGTATTTCGCCATCACAACATCAGGATATGTTGTTATCATGTTGCCGGCTACATTGCCGGAACCTGCTGTGTTGGGGTCGATCAAAAAATTTGACATCAGTGCTATATTTGTACGTGACGAATTTAAGCCAATGACATCGCAAATTAGCATTAAATTATGCTCTACGGCAGACATTGCCGACACATTTTCACCTTCTACTCCTGCAAAAAAAGAAGACCTGGCAGCCATATTTTTCACAGGAGGAACAACAGGAATGCCCAAAGGTGTTATGCTGTCACAAGGTGCAATGATGAGAGGCTCCTTCAACGGATGTTTTATGCCGGGAAGCGTTTTGAGTGAACATCGCTACATTGCCCTATTGCCGCTTTCTCATATCTTCGGCATGGTTAGAGGATTAATGTCTTGTTTCTATACCGGTGCTCTGGTATATAGTTGCGAAGACATCAAAACGATGATAGGAAAAATTCCGTTTATCAAACCTACTTGCTTGGTATTGGTGCCGGGATTGGCAGAAATGCTTTTAGGCATCGCAAAAATGAAGGGCGTTGGATTTTTAGGTGGCTGCCTGCATACTATCATCAGCGGTGCCGCCAACGTTCCGCCAAAATTGATAGCAGAATTTAAAGAGTTAAATATCAACTTGTTGGAAGGATACGGACTAACAGAAAGTGCCAACCTTGTCAGTGGCAACAAAGACATTGATGACAAAGCAGAATCGGTTGGACAATTGTATCCGGGACAAGAAGCCAAAATTGTAGATGGAGAATTGTGGGTAAAAGGTGACAACATTATGATGGGCTATTATGCTGATCCGGAAGCTACCGCCAATGCATTGGAAGATGGTTGGCTGAAAACCGGCGACCTTGCCCGTTTTGATGAAGAAGGATTCCTTTATATCACCGGAAGAATTAAAAACTTAATTCTTTTAAAGAACGGAGAAAATATCTCTCCTGAATCTATTGAAGAACTATTCTACAAACACGCAATTGTACGCGATTGCTTGGCAAAAGTAACGACAATCAATGGAAATGAAGTCATTGGTGTGGAAATTCTGCCCAGACCGGAAATGATTCAAGGGATGGATGCAAAGGAAATAACAAATAAAATGCAAGAACTTGTAGATGAAGCCAACCGACAACTTCCTCCTTTTGCACAAATTGCCACTTTCAGCATTCGTACGGAAGATTTCAAACGAACTGGCAGTTTAAAAGTAGATAGAAAAAACAATTAAACTTTCACTTATATGGATACTTTTGAAAGATTAAAACTGATTTTTAAAAATGTCAAACCCAATATTGACATTTCGACTATCACGCTAGACACACGTTTAGCCAACGATTTAGGCATTGATTCTTTGTCTATGATGTTGTTAGCATTAGCCATTGAAGATGAGTTCAATTTCCGATTCGACACTGTTACACCCTTTAAAACAATTAAGGAAGTAATAACATACATTGAAAGTAAAACAAAATAAAAAAAAGGGTAACGTTTGGTTACCCTTTTTCATTTTCATACTCATTGATTGCTAATCCTCTTTTTTTGCCACACTTTTCTCTTTCTTTCCGAAGACTGTCACATTGATATATTTCTTCGGATTTGCTTTCAAATCTTTCAGTAATAAATCCAAACTTTCAAGCGAATTTTTCAAATTATTGTACAAACTGTCATTGGTAGATAATTTTCCTAAAGTTCCCGTTCCATTTTCCATCAATGCCAAAACACTGTCCAAATGTTGGATGGCGGAAGAAACGTTGGTAATGGCCTGAGAAACTTCTTCCCCTGCCAATTTTGTAGAAATTTTGTCCAAATTGTTGATAACACTATCTATCTTTTGATCGTTGCGGCTGATATTAGATGTAAAGGTATTGAAATCGGTTACAATGCCGTTTATTTTTCCTCTGTTAGCTGCTATTATTTGATCCACTTCTTCTGTAATGGATGCTATATTGTGCATAGTGCTATCCAAGGCTCCCGATTGAATGGTGCCTTTTACCGATGCACAAATTGTATCTAAAGATACCACTGTGGATTTAATGCTGACCAATAAATCGTCTATTCCATCGAAAATACCGGCACTATTAAGCCCTATAACAGTATCTCCGTCTTGCCAGTTGGTGGTTGAAGTTCCGTAGAAAAATTCTACTTGCGGCGAACTCAACAAACTCGGAGAAGTAATTTGAACGGTTGTATTATCAGGTATTTTAACTTTTCTTTCTACATTCAACCTTACCAATACCTTGTTATTGTTATCGGTCATTAATTCAATTTTATCAACCGTACCCACTATTACACCATTAATGACTACAGAATGCGAAGCCAACAAGCCGTCTGTTCTGTCAAAAATGACATAATATTTGTTGTATTTCTTAAAAATGTCAAAACCTTGTAAATAATTAATTCCCCAAATCAATATAAACAAAGCTACTACTGAAAAAATCGCTATTTTAATGGTTGATTTTGAAAATTTTGCCATATTATTCTAATTTTCTTGCTTCTGATACTGATATTCTATTATTATTGTTATCGTAAGCGACTATAAAAGCATCTTTAAAGCCATTTTCTTTTACATATTCCAAATAGGGAAGAATTTCTGCATAAGTATGCGTATGACCGCTTGTATAACAATATTTATTACCAATTTGAATAACACCGAAATCTCTCACCTTTCTAAAAGCATAATCGGTACTATCTTTTTTCTCGTTCAAAGTGGCAATCTGTACTTTGTAGGTAACTTTTGCTGTAGATTGATCGGCAATTTCAACAGGTTTTAAATCGATTACTTCGTCATGCTTAACCACAACCGGTTTTTTATTTTCTTCCACCATTTTGGCAAAGCCGTCAAAAATGGCTTTTGTCAATTCATTTTGTCCTTTTTCGGAGGTGAGATATATTTCTTCTTCCTTATTGCTGATAAAGCCTGTTTCTATCAATATGGACGGCATGGCGGTTTTCCACAATACCAAAAATCCGGCTTGTTTTACTCCTCTGTCAAAACGATGCAAAGTGTTTGTAAATTCATGTTGTATGTCTGATGCCAACTTGGAACTTTGCTCTAAATAAGCATTTTGATACAAAGAAAAAATGATATATGCTTCCGGTGAAGACGGGTCAAAGTTTCCATAGTTTTCACCTGCATTGGCTTCTAATAAAATAGAAGCATTTTCTTTTTGTGCTACGGCTAAATTTGCTGCGTTTTTAGCTGTACCCATCACAAAAGTTTCTGTTCCATAACTGGATGGCGATGTGGATGAATTGCAATGAATGGAAATAAACAAATCAGCATTGTTTTCATTAGCAATTTGAGCACGACGATATAAATCTACAAACACATCCGTCTTTCTGGTATATATCACTTTGATATCCGGATAGTTTTTTTCTATCATCGCACCTAATTTCAATACGATGGCCAAACTTACATTTTTTTCCTGCTTGCCGGTAAAACCGATAGCACCCGGATCGTTGCCACCATGACCGGCATCTAATACCACCACTTTAATAGGCTTTGCCATGGCGGTAGGAACTACTGCCAACAAAACCAATAAAAGAAAAAATACACTATATTTCTTCATGTTGCTCAAATTTCTTTTTCTAACAAAATCAAACATTTGTTACTTAAAAATTAACCTTGTAAGATATCTATTTTTTTTGTAACTTTGCTATTTGATTTTTTTTGCAAAAGTAATCAAAATTTTTGTATTATCGATAAAAAAAATAATTTGGATATATTGTTGATTTTTAGCAAAATATACAAAATCACACTACTGCAAGCATTCATTTGTGCGTGCGGTTTATCTGTTTGTATGTCACAAAATATTCAAACTGATAGTGCAAAAATGTCCCTCAACCACTCTACCATTGACACGCTTGCCAACGATTCCACCTTATCGGACAGCACTGCAACAAAAATGCGAATTTCACCCAATGCCATCACTTCTATTGTCAACTATTCTGCGATAGATTCATTGACATTTGACGTAAAAAACAACAAGGCATACCTGCACAATGGAGCGGATTTGAGCTACGAAGATTTCAATTTAAAAGCCTATGAAGTAGAATTAGATTTTAAAGAAAATGAATTGTACGCCAAAGGTACGCCTGACACGAGTGGAAAATTGGTAGAAACACCGGTATTTAAACAAGGAGAAAGTTCTTATCACTCGGAAGAACTACGCTACAACTTTGATACAAAAAAAGGATTGATAAAGAATGTTATCACCCAACAAGACGAAAGTTACCTGCATGGAGACTTGGTTAAAAAAGATGAAAACAACAATAGTTTTATCAAGAAAGGTGCCTATACCACATGCAACTTGGCCGACCCGCACTTCGAAGCCTATTTTGGCAAGGCAAAAGTAATTCCTAACGATAAAATTGTCACAGGTCCGGTTGGCGTAAAAGTATGCGGAATTCCATTGCCGATAGGCTTGCCATTCGGATTTTTCCCCATGAACACCAAACATCAAAACGGATTTTTGATGCCCAGTCCCGGTATGGACGACACCCACGGATTTTATTTTAAAGGATTCGGATATTATTTTTCCATCAAAGACCGTGTAGATTTTGCCATCACAGCAGACTTGTACACACGTGGTAGTTTCGGTGCCGGACTCACCTCCAACTATGCCAAAAGATATAAATTCACCGGCAACATCAATCTTCACTACGACAGAATGGTAACCGGTGTGAGAAAAACCAAAGAATTTGCCGTTTCCAACAATTTTCTCGTCAGTTGGAAACACCAACAAAGTGCCAAAGCACACCCTACCAATCGTTTTTCTGCATCGGTATCGTTTCAAAACAGTTCATACAACAAAAATACCGTGGCAGAAAGTATCAGTGCCGCAACAAAAGCCGCCACCACTTCTTCCATTAGCTTTAGCACCAGTTGGAAGACAAAATTCAGTTTAGGTATCAATGCTGAATTGACACAAAACTTATCACAAAAATCTTTCAACTTAAAATTGCCGTATATCAACTTTGGCATCAGTCAATTTTACCCTTTACGAAGGAAAAAAGTAGTCGGCAAACTACGTTGGTATGAAAACATTTCCATGCAATACACATTGGATATGACCAATTCATTGTCAATGACTTACGATTCTACCACCAACTTTCTGTCAAAACAGACTTTGGAGCAATTGCGATATGGTGTCCGCCACTCAATTCCCATTAAAAGCACTATCAAAATATTAAAACACATTACTTGGACCAACACCATCAATTTCACAGAATGCTGGCAATTTGTAGGCGTTCATAGAAATTGGCATGAAGAAATTGACTCCACCGGCAGACATTATGGTGTAGTGGTAAGAGATACTACAAGAGGATTTTTTGCTTCTCACGATTTAACTTACAATACAGATTTATCTACTCGTTTGTATGGAATGTACATTTTGAAGAAAGGTCCTGTTATCGCCTTTAGGCATGAATTTGCCCCTTCTATTTCTTTCAACTACAAACCGGGCATCAACAATGCTATTTACGATACCTATTACGACCAAATCAATCACAACGAAGTAAGATATTCTCTTTTAGAGGGGATGCTTTACGGGGTGCCGGCCTACAAGACTTCGGCATGTATCAATTTTGCACTTTCCAATAAATTAGAAATGAAGGTAAAAGACAAAAAAACAGGTGGTACAAAAAAAGTAACTATTCTTGAAAACGTAACTTTGTCAACCGGTTATGATTTTGCAGCAGACAGTTTAAGATGGAAAACATTAGACCTTACAGGAAGAACCACATTCCTTAGAACCATCTCTTTGGCATTCAGTTTTGCTTTTGACCCCTATTCTATTGACACCAACGGAAGACGTTGCAAAATAACAGAACTTAAGGCCAACCATCGTTTATTTAGAATGTCCTCCACAGTTTGGTCCTTATCGCTGGGATATACCATCAATCAAAATACCTTCAAAAACCGCAACAATAACAACAATAAGGCAGAATCTCCCAGCGGATTTGGCGATTGGAACATTAACATCAGTTACAATTTAACTTATAATCTTTCCGACAATTATTATTACTATATGTATTATGGCAATGAAGAGTATCATCAATACGACCATACATTCCGTAATATTATTAATGTAAAAGGAGATTTTGCATTAACACCGAAATGGGGTTTACGATTCAGCACCGGATATGATTTTACCCAAAAAGTTTTCTCCGCCACAGAAATTGCCATAAACCGTGATTTGCACTGTTGGAAGATGGAATTAAGCTGGATTCCTTTTGGCATCTACCGCCGTATTGAATTCACTTTTGCCGCCAAAGCAAACATCTTAAAAGATGTGAAATATCCGTATAAGAAAGATTTTAGAGATTAAAATCTGCGTCTTCTTTCCATATTCCAGCCATGACTTTTGGCTTCAATATTGACGAAGGTGAACAGCATCAAGGTAAAAGCCCACAAAGACGACCCTCCATAACTAATATAAGGCAAAGGAATGCCGATAGTAGGCATCAAGCCGATGGTCATGCCAATATTGATGACAAAATGGGCAAACAAAATACAGACAATACTATACCCATAAATACGCACAAAGGCATCTTGATTGCTTTCTGACAAGAGAATGATTCTCACAAACAACAAAACATACAAAACCACCACGACAAAGGCACCTAAAAACCCTCGCTCTTCACCAATGGTGCAAAAGATAAAGTCGGTTTGCTGTTCGGGAACAAATTTTCCTTTTGTCTGCGTTCCTTCTTGAAATCCTTTGCCGAAAAAACCGCCGGAACCGATGGCAATTTTCGCCTGATTGACATTATAGCCGACTTTCTTAGGATCGTCAATTTTTCCAAACAATAAGTCAATTCTGTCTCTTTGGTGTTGGTCTATTTTGCTATACACAAAATCTAAAGAAAGAACATAGCCACTAATAACTATCATAGAAAGTATAAGCCAAGGTGCATATTTTTTCTTCTTTTTTGTTTTGGCAAACAGAAACACAAAAACCAATACAATCAACGTGAATATCAACCATTTTGGCATTACCATATACATAATAAACAATGCCACCGCCAACACTCCTATCATGATTATCCACCCGTTTAAGCCTTCTCTGTACATGGCAAATATCAAAAATATAAATGGAATGGCAGAGCCGACATCGTGTTGCAGAACTATCAAAAATACCGGCAACAATATGATGATTGCCGCTTTGAAAACATCTTTTGGCTTGGAGAGATCACAATTCACATTAGAAGCGTATTTCGCATATAACAAACAGGTGGCATATTTTGCAAACTCCGATGGCTGAATACCAAAATTACCTACTCCCAACCATGATTTACCACCATTGACTTCTTTACCGGCAAAAATAACCACCACCAGCAACAATGCGAAAAGAACATACCAAATAGTTGCCGTATTAGAGAAAAAACGCGGATTGAGGACAAAAACAAACAAAGCAATAACCAATGACGAGGCAATCCATATTAATTGATTGCCGTATCCTTGTGCCAAAATATTAAAATTGCCGTCATAAGAAGTGGAGAAAATACTCAACCACCCTATTAAAAGGAGTAACAAATAGATGATAATAATCGTTTTGTCCGGCATTGTCTTCATCGTGCATAATAGATTTGTCGTCCTACAATAGTTGCCTCATAATCGGCACGTTCTACTTTTCCATTCAGATATTGCTCCAACATCAAACTGGCAATCGGTGCAGCCCATGTGGCACCAAATCCGCCATTTTCTACAATCACCGAAATAGCTATCTTCGGATGTTCTGCCGGAGCAAAACATACCAACAAAGAGTGGTCTTGACCATGAGGATTTTGTGCTGTACCTGTTTTGGCACATACGGTATATCCGGGCACCGACGCCCTTCGTGCCGTACCTGCCGTCACAGCTCGTTGCATACCTAAAATAACCGGAGCAAAATACTTTTGATCAATACCCGATTCAATTCTATTGGTAAATCTCGGATTAAGCGAATCCTTGTTACCTATTGCCTTCACAACATGCGGTTTATAATAATAGCCGCGATTGGCAATAATAGACACCAAATTGGCTAATTGCATAGGGGTGGCACAAATTTCTCCCTGTCCGATGGAGATAGAGATAATGGTGGTAGCTTTCCAACTTCCTTTTCCATAATACTTGTCATAATATTCTGCAGTCGGAATAAAGCCTGTCAATTCATAAGGCAAGTCGCTGTCAAATTTTTTCCCGAAGCCCAACTGTGTCACCATGCGATACCAATCTCGATAGGCCTCCTCGGTGGAATGGTATTTTTTTCTGCCGTCCAACATGGCTACCAAACCATGACAATACCATGCATTGCAAGAATTTTGCACCGAACCGGTAATATCCAAAGGACTTGCATGACTGTGACAACCCAATTTTCTATTTCCGTAGGCATATCCTCTATAGCAACTATACCTCGTATTCAAATCCACTGCACCTGCCTGCTGAAACACAAGTGCATTCACCAATTTGAAAGTTGACCCGGGTGGATATTGTGCCATCAAAGCCCTGTTAAACAAAGGCTTATTGATGGAATCGTTTTGCAGCATCATATAATTGGCACCTCGCTCACTACCGACCAACAAAGACGGATCGTAAGACGGACTTGTTACCAAGGCTAATATTTCTCCCGTTGATGGTTCTATGGCGACAATACTTCCACGTTTGCCTTCCATCAACTTTTCGCCATATTCTTGCAATTTTTTATCTATGGAACTATACAAACTCAAACCCGGAATGGCAGCCGTATCGTACATGCCGTTTTTATAAGATTCTCTTTCTCTTCCATATTGGTCCACCAACACCCAATTCACACCTTTTTGACCACGAAGTTCCGGTTCGTAGAAACGTTCCAAACCGCTTTTGCCGATATAATCTCCCATAGCATAATAACTGTCGTTGGACATTTCCCTATCGTTCACCTCGGCAATATATCCCAATAAATGTGCTGCCGAATGAGTATGATATTTTCTGATAGTTCGCATATATACGCCAAAACCCTTAAAGTGAAACGACAACTCCGAGAAAGAAGCATACATTTCGGGGGTAATTCTTTTCATAAACACAGACGGAGCATACGGAGAAAAAACTCTTGCCTTGAGCATCCTTTGATTGAAATCGGCAGTGTCAATTCCTAAAATCTGACACAATTTCAAGGTATCAATTTCCTTCACCATTCTTGGAATGACATACAAATCGTAAGAATTTTCGTTGTCAACCAATTTTTCTCCGTTTCTGTCATAAATCACGCCGCGAGGTGCAGGAGTCACTTTTCTTCTCATGGCATTGGTAATGGCTTTTTCTTTCCAAGAATCGTCAATTACCTGCATATAGAATAATCTCACAACAAAAACAAATGCCACAGAAATAATAATTCCCAGCACTATATTTTTACGATATGAGAAAATGGTATGCGTTGCCATATTAATAATTTCTACCTATCAATTTGTTGGTCCATTCAATTAAAGGCTGTTTTTTGTCTTGCGGAATATCTATTTGAGAAAGCAATTGCATGGCTTGTCGGAAAAAAGTATTTTCCACTAATGCCAAAGCATCTGCTCCCACTTGATATTTATCGTAGATAGCCTTTACCGCTTGATATTTTGCTTGTTTGTCAAAGTTGACCAATGAAAAATATTTTTCCAACAACTGTCTGTCGGCACCTTCTACTTTTTCAAAAGCCCGCAACGACATATATGTTTTCTTATTTTCTGCGATATCCCCGCCAACATTTTTTCCAAATTGACTGACATCTGCATACACATCCAACCAATCATCTTGTATTTGAAATGCCAAACCAATTTGTAATCCATACTGATATATCAAATCTTGATATTTTTCGTTTACACCTGCCACCAATGCACCCGCCTTCAGGCATGCTGCTAACATAACAGCTGTCTTTAAACGTATCATATTCAAATAATTATCAATAGATACATTTTTCATGGTTTCAAAGTCAATATCGAATTGCTGTCCTTCACAAATTTCTATGGTAGTGGTGGTGAGTAATTGTAACAATTGGTCCTTGTTACCACCTTGATATTTCATCATTTGCTCGAAGGCTTTTGCAAACAAGGCATCACCCGACAAAATGGCGATATTGGTATTCCATTTTTTATAAACTGTCGGTTTTCCGCGTCTTAAATCGGCTTTATCCATAATATCGTCGTGGATAAGCGTAAAATTATGCAACATTTCAAATGCGATTGCCGGCATGAGTGCTTCTTCGGCTTTTGCTCCAAACATTTCTGCCGATATCAATGCCAAATGAGGCCGAATTCTTTTGCCGCCTTGCGAAAGAATGTAAGCAATAGGCTCATACAAATTGACAGGTTCTTGCTGCCACGACAAATGGTCTATGGCTTCTTGAATAAGCTGATGGTATTTTTCTAACATATTTCACAAAAAAAGGCCATTTTAGTTAAAAACAGCCTTTTATATTTTTTTAACTTAAGTAATAATATTAATTCAATGTAAAAGTGATAGGAACTCTGTAAGCAACACGAACAGCTTTACCACGTTGTTTGCCGGGTTTCCATTTTGGCATGGCTTTTACAACACGTACAGCTTCTTCGTCAAGAACTTGTGCTTTTGAACGAACAACTTCTACGTGAGTAATTCTTCCATCCGGCTCTACAACAAAGCCTACCAACACTTTACCTTCTATACCTGCTTCACGAGCACGTGCCGGGTATTGCAAATTGTCGCCTAAGAATTTATAGAATGCGTCATCTCCGCCGGGATAGGAAGGCATCTCTTCTACCACTTGGAAAATTTCTGCTTCCTTAATTTCTTCTTCTTGGGTATCTTCAATTTGATACTCAACTTCTTCTACAACTGTTTCTTCATCTGCTTCCGCATCAATGCTGAAATCTTCCACGTGCAATTCATTAGACACAATATCCAAAACAGTAGTATTTTGTTGTGGTGGTGGCGGAGGAGTTTCTTTTTGTTGTTCTGTTTGAAGAATTTGTTCTTCTTCAATGATAGCCATTGGTCCGAAATCAAAAACTTCTTCTTTATCTCTTGTTCCTATGAACTCGAAAGCCAACAATACAATGGCTAAAGCAGCCAACAAACCTATTTCTATAAACATAGGTTTACGCCACTCTAAATCTGCTTTTACTGATTTTTTAACTTCCATATCTTTTTATTTATTCAATTTGCAAAGATAACATAAATTTATTTAACTTGCAACTTTTTTTCTAATTTTTTTCTTTTTCTGCAATTATTTCTTCTTTTTCCATGTGAATGGCCTTGGTAGGACAGCCTTCGTAACATTTTCCGCAAGCGATACATTTATCGTTGATTTGTGCCAGATTGTTGGTAACGGTAACAGCTCCCTGTTCACAATTTTTAGCACATTTCATACAACCGATACATGCTGCCGAACAATTTTTCTTGGCGTCCACTCCTTTTTCTTTGTTGGCACATGCCACCCAAACCACGCCATTGTCGGTTACCGGTACTGCAACTATCAAGCCACGCGGACATGCTTTTGCACAAGAACCGCACGAAACACAAATTTCGGTATTGAATACCGGCAAATGGGTATTCGGATTGATAGTGATGCCACCAAACTGGCAGGATTTTACACAATCGCCACAGCCGATACATCCGTACATACAACCACTTTCTCCTGCGGAAACAGAATTGGCAAATGCACATGATGCAATGGAATCGTAATGTAATTTGGCAGGTGCATTTTCGCAAGTGCCATTGCAACGAAGCACCATCTTTGTTTTCACAGCCTGGCTTGCCTGACCGCCAAACAATTGTGCAATTTCATTGTTTTTACCACCGGCAGTACATATTTTGCCGTTCAAACCTTTATTTTTTACCACAAATTCAGCAAAATTTTTGCAACCGGCAAAACCACAGCCTCCACAATTGGCACCCGGCAACAATTCCAAAACTTCGTCTATCATAGGGTCTTCTTCTACTTTGAATTTTTGTGAAACAAAGTATAACAACAAAGCTGCTATTACTCCTATTGCCGCTAACACTGCTGTTGATATCCAAACAATATTCATCTTTATATCTTTTTTTATTTATTCAAAAACGGATGTGCAAAGATATAAAAAAAAATAATGCATTCCACCAAAATTTATGAGCAAATTAATAACCGATTTCAAAAGCAAACATATAAATGTTTTTTAATTTACCCGATTTGTGGCAAAACAAAATAGTATTTCATTTATTTTATGTTACTTATAATTATATATCAGGTTGCATGAAACCCACAAGCTGTAAAAAAAAATGACAACGCCAACTTGAGTAAATAACAAAACCCCATCCATCGTTATTTTTACTAACATACCTTCATTTGATGCCATTTCACACTTAAATATATTTATATTGACAATCAAGTAATTATGCAAAATTTCGTTATTTTTTGCATTTTTTTCATATTTTTGCATCCCCTAAAATGACTATATTCCGTGTTAAAAATACCTATAAATTGCTATGCGGGAATAAAAACGATATATTTACCTTTGCATCGTTAAAAATTATATTATTAATTGTATCTAAAAAAATTCAAATTTATGTTAAAAAAAGAGTTTACATGTTTACTACTCTCCTTGTTATGCGGAGTTAGTTTGAATGTCTTCGGACAAGAAGCCGAAGAACAAGAACCGCCTGTATTTTTTGATGCCTCCTATACGGGCGATGTATTTGGTAATTGTGTAGGCGGCATCAAACAAGGTGTTACCTATATGGGTTTTGCCACCATAGGTTTTGGCATCAATACAGGTAGTATAGGCAAAGGCAGATGGAAAGGCGGTCAATTTTATGTCAGCGGGGGCTGCACCCATGGCGGCGAAGCATCTGCCAATTTGATTGGAGACTTGCAAGTTGCCAGCAACATTGAAGCCGGCAATCACGCCTTTTTGCAAGAATTGTGGTTCAAGCAAAATTTCAACGACAAGTTCGACTTCACCATCGGTTTGCAGGATTTGAATGCAGACTTTGCCACTTGTGATGAAGCCGGCTTATATATTAATAGTACCTTCGGTATCAATGCCGTTTTTGCAAGCAACGTTTCCACTCCTATTTTCCCTATCACGGGCTTAGGCTTCCAAGCAGGATGGAATATCACCGAAAACATTCGCTGGCAAGCATGTGTTTTTGATGGAGAGGTTTTTGATTTTGAAGACGAAAAACACCCCAATCCTTACAATGTAAAATACAGTTTAAGCCAAGGTGCCTTGGTTGCCACCGAATTTCATTATTATTTAAATGAAAGAGGCATCTATAAATTAGGAGCCTATTATCATTCCGCCGAAAATCAATTCGGTTTGTACGCCATTGCAGAACATCGTTTTGACAAATTCAGCGTTTTCGGAGAATTGGCATGGGCACCAAAAGCAAAAAACGATATATATTTAAATGTAATAGCCGGTATGAATTTCTATCTGTTTAAAGAAAGAGATGATGTATTCGGTATCGCATTGACAAGTGCCTTGTTGAGTGATGAATCTAAAAAACACGAAACCGTAATTGAGTTGACTTACAAATGTCAAATTATTGATCAATTGTTCATCCAACCCAACCTGCAATATATTATCAACCCTGCCGGAACGGAAGAAAAACTCAATAATGCTCTTGTTGCAGGGCTTCGTTTTGGCTTTGAATTTTAACACGAATAAAATTATCAAATTATATAATGGAAGAAAATAAAAGAAAAATTCAGACTTTAGCCGACCAACCGAGCGGTACCAGTTGTATCATCGTTCGGTTAATGGGTCACGGCAGTTTTATTCACCGCTTGGTAGAAATGGGTTTTGTCCGCGGTGAAAAAGTAAAGGTAATCAAAAATGCACCTCTCTCCGACCCTATTGAATATGAAATTATGGGAGGACGTGTATCTTTGCGGCGTGTAGAAGCTGAACACATTGAAATTGTTCCTATTACAGAAGAGGTTGCAGAACGCTACACCTTCAACGGCACGATCACCGAAGAAGTGGAACACATTATCGGAGAATCCGGCAAAACCATCACCGTTGCCTTGGTGGGCAACCCTAACTGTGGCAAAACCAGTTTCTTCAACAATGCCACCGGCATGAGAGAAAAAGTGGGCAACTATAGCGGTGTTACCGTTGACACAAAAGTCGGAACTTTCAAATACAAAGGCTACACCATACAATGTGTAGATTTGCCGGGCACCTATTCCATCACAGAATACAGCCCTGAGGAACTTTACGTTCGAAAATATATCACCGAACAACATCCTGACGTGATATTAAACATTGTAGAATCCACCAATTTGTATCGTAACTTATTCTTAACCACACAGTTGATAGACATGAACGTATTGATGGTGATGTCATTGAATATGTATGACGAATTGGAGAAAAAAGGCGACCGCTTGGACATTGACTCATTGAGTAATATGTTGGGATTCCCTATTATTCCTACTATTGCCACCAAAGGCAGAGGTGTGAACGAGACCTTGGACAGCATTATTGAAATATATGAAAATAAAGCCAAAAATACCAAACATATTCACATTAACTATGGTGAAACAATAGAGAAATGTATTGGCAAAATAAAAGAAGAAGTTCAAAAAAATCCTAGCATCAACACCACCTATCCAGCTCGTTATGTAGCCATTAAGTTGTTGGAAAACGATCAAGAAACCTTGAAGGAAATTACTTCCTTGGAAAACGCTGAAACTATCAAAAATATTGCCGCACAAGGCAGAGCTGAAATTGAAAAAGAATATAAGGAAGATTCTGCCACCAGCATGACCAATGCAAAATATGGATTTATTCGCGGTGCCATAGGACAAACCTATACCGTAAAAACGGAAAAAGTCCGTCAAAAAGCATACGAAGTGGATACCGTTCTTACCAACAAATGGTTGGGATTCCCTATTTTGGTATTTTTCTTATGGGTAATGTTCCAACTCACTTTTACATTAGGAGCCTATCCGCAAGACTGGTTGGATATGTTCTTCTGCTGGTTGGGAGATATAGTCGGCAATGCCATGCCCGAAGGTGCCCTCAATTCTTTGCTCGTTGACGGTATCATCGGCGGTGTGGGTGCAGTATTTTCATTCCTGCCGAACATTTTGATACTATTCTTCTTTATTGCCTTATTGGAAGATTCCGGCTACTTGGCACGTGCCGCCTTTATGATGGACAAATTGATGCACAAATTCGGTCTGCACGGACGTTCTTTCATTCCTTATATTATCGGTTTCGGATGCAGTGTGCCGGCCATTATGGGTACCAGAACCTTACCGAACAAGAAAGACAGAATCCTCACCGCCTTCACCATTCCGTTTATGTCGTGCTCAGCGAGAATTCCTATCTATGTATTGTTTGTATCGGCATTTTTTGTCAAACATCAAGGTTTGATTATGTTGAGTGTATATTTGATAGGCATTTTGGTGGCACTGTTATCTGCATTATGGATGAAAAAATCCTTCTTCAAAAACGAAAACGACGACTATGTAATGGAATTACCACCTTACAGAATTCCTACTTTCCGTAGTGCTATCATTCACATGTGGGACAGAAGTGTACAATATGTTAAAAAGATGGGTACCGTTATTTTAGGAGCCACTATCGTTATCTGGGCATTGCAATATTTCCCGCAACACAGCACCGCCATTGACAACTATGCCGCACAAATTGAACAAGTGGAAGCCGACGAATCCATCGCCCCTGCCGACAAAGAAGAACAATTGGATGCTTTGAATTTAGCCATAACATCGGAACAAATGGAAAATTCCTATTTAGGCAGATTCGGAAAAGTGATAGCTCCTGTATTCCAACCGCTTGGCTACGACTGGAAAATGAGTGTATCAATTTTGACAGGTTTGGCAGCCAAAGAAGTGGTGGTAGCTTCCATGGGTGTTTTGTACAATGCCGACCAAGAAGCCGACGAGGAATCCGAAGCATTGAAAGAAACCTTGCACAAACAAGTCTGGACAACAGGCAAACACGCAGGCGAACCTATTTTCACACCTTTGGTCGCCTATGGATTTATGATATTTGAATTATTGTGTTTCCCATGTATTGCCACTATTGCCGCCATTAGAAAAGAAATCGGCAGAAAATGGATGTGGTTTAATATTGCCTACTCCATCGCCATTGCTTGGCTGTTGGCATTCCTTATCTATCAAATAGGTATGTCGTTTTAATTAAAAATTTGAAATCTATGTGGCAAAATATCATTGTTATCATCATCGC
>DBXJ01000064.1:0-773 GCA_002309475.1 Bacteroidales bacterium UBA1215 | reverse complement strand
TCTATTGATGAGGACAAATTGAAACAAAATAACCTAGAGCCATAAGACTATTAAGCATATTTAACTTTATTTTGTTATTCATTAATGATAAAAAGGTTGCCTGATGGCAACCTTTTTTTTATGAGAAAACCCGATATTTATCAACAAAAGTTCGTTCCGGACGAAAAATCAGTAAACGAATGATAGTAGCGTACCTCCGGCACGCAAGACAGATGGATGAATTCTTTTTTCAACTTTCTTTTCCTGCCATGAAAAGAAAGTAACAAAGAAAAATCACCGCCAAAGAAAAAAATCGGAAAATGAACTGATTTCACTAAAACACAAAACTCCTCCTTTTACAGCCAGAGGCTGTAACGTTCGTCAAACAACTTGTGTTTCTTAACGCTACAATCACTCCATTTTCTTTTTCGATTTTTTCCTAATGCGGTTGTATGTAGGTTGTAATTTCGTATAAAAAATTTTTATACGTCTCCTATCCTACATTTAAATTTTAATACAATGAATAAAACAACATTCCATTTTTTGGCATTCAATGAAAAAACGTAAAGAAAAATGACGGAATAAAGCGTTAAAAAGTCTGTGCTGTTTGAGCATGCCACACAACAGACGTTTTTTTTAAGTAAAAATCCTATTTATAATTCAATACGAAATAAATAGTTTACCCTGCGAGTTTACAGACTTTAGCGGTATGCAGTTATTTTTTAGTTTTTTCATTGCTGCCTTGAACTTTTCTTTTGCTTCTTTTCTTTTGTTTCAAGACAAAAGGAAAAGAA
>DBXJ01000038.1:12944-33256 GCA_002309475.1 Bacteroidales bacterium UBA1215 | reverse complement strand
AAGAAAGTATGAAAAAGTTATACAGAACAATATTGGCAGTAACATTAGTAGCAGCAATGATGTTTACATCACAAAATGCCCAAGCCGGTAACAAAGACCGTTCCGGTCAAGCAGCAGCCGGTCATTTGTTGATCAACCCATGGGCAGGAACCAATGGTTGGGGAGGAGTCGGAGTATCTTCAACAAAAGGTATTCAAGCAACCTTTACCAACGTGGCAGGAATGGCATTTACTCGTAAAACAGAATTGGCATACAGCAATACATTGTATTTCGTAGGATCAGGAGTACAAATGAATGGTTTTGGTATTGTACAGGCATTGAGCAAAGACGGCTATGCAGGCAATATCGGTATTACAGCCGCCATCATGTCAATGGGTGAAATAGAAAAAACAACTGTAGAACAACCTGAAGGTGGTATGGGTACCTATAAATTCACGACATTGAATTTGGCCATATCTTATGCAAGGTCATTTTCAGATGCAGTTCATGCAGGTGTTACCATTCGAATTGTAAACGAATCAATGTCCAATGCAAATGCAACAGGATTTGCAATAGACGCAGGTGTGCAATACGTAGCAGGCAGAAACGACCAATTCCAATTGGGCGTTGTTATGAAAAACATCGGTTTGCCAATGGCCTATAAAGGCAATGGAATGTCCATAAGAGGAACGGGAGCCGGAGATAGAAATTCTATTTTGCACACTTTGTCCACTCCGTCAGAAGCATCAGAAATGCCGGCATTGTTGGCATTAGGTCTTTCTTACGATTTCTTGTTTGCCGGCAAATCGACAACATCTTCTACCGAAAGCGGAACCAAAGCACGTGTAACAAGAGCCACTGCAGCACACCGTTTGACTTTGGCAGGTTCTTTCACTGCCAATGCTTATTCAAGAGACCAATTTTCATTCGGTATAGAATATAGTTTGATGGACTATTTCCAAGTAAGAGGCGGATATGTATTTGAAGCAGGCATGTTCAATGCTTCTACATCTACTTCTAACTTTACCGGTCCGACAGCAGGTGTATCTTTGCTGGCACCATTGGCAAAGAAGAGTGTAAATCCGAGTTCACGTTTAGCAATAGACTATTCTTATCGTTTTACGAGAGAATATAAAGGTTGCCATGGAATAGGAATTAGATTGATACTATAAGAATTATTACATATTAACATACAAAATAGAGTCGTCCTTTATAGGACGTCTCTATTGTTTTAACATGATTTAGAATTATGGAAGACGTAAGATATTATACAGAAGAAGGGTTAGCTGCCCTAAAAGCTGAATTGCATCAATTAACAACAGTAGAAAGAAAAAGAATTTCGCAACAGATAGCTGAAGCAAGAGATAAAGGTGATTTGAGTGAAAATGCAGAATATGATGCAGCCAAAGAACAACAAGGTTTGTTGGAAGCAAAAATCGCTAAAATGCAAGCACTTGTCAATAATGCTCGCGTATTAGATGAGTCAAAACTGGATACTTCAAAAGTTTTATTGTTTTCGGTGGTGAAAGTGATGAATATGAAAATGAAAAAAGAGATGACATATACCATTGTTCCGGAAACAGAAGCGGATATCAAATCATTGAAGATATCTGTAAAATCACCGATAGCAAAAGGTTTGTTGGGAAAAACTGTAGGCGAAAAGGTGGAAATCACAGTTCCTGCCGGAAAATTAGAACTTGAAATATTAGATATAAAGAGAGGTTAGATATGGAAACAATATTTACAAAAATAGTAAAAGGTGAAATACCTTGTTACAAAGTAGCAGAAAATGATCGTTTTTTTGCATTTTTAGATATCAATCCATTAGCTAAAGGACATACATTGGTTGTCCCCAAAAATGCGACAGACTACATTTTTGATATAGAAGATGAAGAATTAGGAGCCATGATGGTGTTTGCAAAAAAAGTGGCAAAAGCCATTAAGGCAAATTATCCTTGCCAAAAAATAGGCATGACGGTGATAGGTTTGGAAGTGCCTCATGCACATATTCATTTGGTGCCTATCAATGGAGTCAATGATATAGACTTTAGGCGGGAAAAAGTAAAACTGACAGATGAAGAGTTTAAGGAAATAGCAAGTAAAATTGCTCATTCAATAGAATAAAAAAAAGTTGCGAAAGCAACTTTTTTTATTCTTCACATTCCCATCCTAAAGCACTCGCTCCTAATACAGCCGCATTGGATTCTTTTAGGGAGGAAACAAGCAATTTGATTTTATTGCTCCATAATCGCAACATATCTTTTTCCATAGCTATTCGTGTCGGTTTCAAAAGAAATTCACCGGCTTTGGTGAGTCCGCCAAACAAGATAACTGCTTCAGGAGCAGAAAATGCGACAAAATTTGCGATAGATTGTCCGAGAATGGTGCCGGTATAGTTAAATATGTCAAGGGCAATTTTGTCCCCTTTTACGGCAGCATCATACACATCTTTGGATTCTAAGCGGTTGCTTGGAATGGCTCTTAAAAGGCTGTCTTCTTTGCTTTTGGAAAGGAATTCAATAGCGGTGCGGACAACTCCGGTTGCCGAAGTATAAGTTTCTAAGCATCCGCATCGCCCACACGGACAAGGACGACCATCATGGATGGCAATAGTATGTCCTAATTCTCCTGCAAAACCATCATGACCATAAACAACTTTGCCGTTGATAACAATACCACTTCCCACGCCTGTGCCAAGAGTGATTAAAATAAAATTTTTCATGCCTTTGGCAATTCCATACGTCATTTCACCGATAGCAGCGGCATTGGCATCATTGGTGATTTTGCATGGCAAATGAATTTTTTCTGTAATCATTTTAGAAAGTGGCAATACATGCTGCCATGGCAGGTTGGGAGCAAATTCTATATTGCCGGTGTAGTAATTACCGTTAGGAGCCCCGATTCCAATGCCTTTTATTGCATTTTTACCGCCTGTTTGGTCGATAAGTGCTGTCAATTCGTTGCACAATTCATCAATGTATAAGTTGACATTGTCTTTGTGCTTTTGTGTTTTGATGGAATTTTGAGCAATTATATTGCCGTTGGCATCAACAATTCCGAAAACAGTGTTGGTACCGCCTAGATCTATTCCGATAACATATTTTTTATCCATATAATTTAAATTAAATGGTGATATTTTTCTTAACCTGTTTGCTGCCGATAAGGGCATAGAACAATATGTAAGCGAGACCTGCCACTATAATCCAGTAACTTGCCTGATAGGCGGTTCCGGTTGTATCTACTATTGCATTTTGAATGAGTGGCAAAATGCCGCCGCCGCAAACCAATGCCATAAAAATACCTGACGCTTTTTCTGTAGAATTTCCCAAACCTTCCACTGCCAAATTGAAAATGCCGCCCCACATTACCGATGTGCAGAGACCTACAAAGACCAATAAAGATGCACATAATGGAACATTGACTAAGCCAAAGCCGTTGGCACCATTGAAAACAGGCATGTGCATGAGAATGTTGGTAGGTAGTAAAATGGCAAGAATAACTAAAACGATGCTTACAATTGAAGCAAACGACAGCATGCTTTTTGAAGATACATTTTTGCCGACAGCAGCACCTATAAGTCTGCCTATAAGCATCAAAAACCAATAAGTGCCGGCCATAGATGCGGCAATATCTTCATCGTCAACGTTGCCGAGAATGTCTAATACAGGGTTTTGCAACCATTTGTTCATCACATTAGGTATACCTACTTCTACACCTACATAGATGAAAATGGCAATTGCACCGAGAACAAAATGACGGTAGGACATAGGTCCGGAACTTGATTTCTGCAGAGTATTATCTTGGGAAATTTTCTCATTCTCAGGAATAGTTGTCAAAAGAATGACGATAAAGGCAAAAGCGAAAATAGCAAGAGCAGTGTACATGAGCGGAAATACATCACTGATTTTTGCTTCTGCGATGGTGTTAGGAATGAGCAATCCGGAAATGATGATAACAGCTGTTCCGCAAAGAGAGTTGAAAGAACCTCCCATTTGGATAAGTTGGTTGCCTCTGTTGCCGCCACCGCCTAATTTGTTAAGCATCGGGTTTACAACAGTATTTAACAGGCACATAGAAAAGCCTGCAATAAAAGCTCCGATTATATAAATAGAAAAACTGGCAGCATAGCCGGAGATGGTCTGTATGCCAATGCCGATAAATCCTACAGAAACAGCAACAAGTGCAGTTTTTTTGTAACCGATTTTTTGTAATATGTTACCGGCAGGGATACCCATAATGGCATAAGCGATAAAATTGGCAAAAACGCCTAAGGTTCCTATCCAATTGGCAACTTGAAATTGATTTTTCAAAATGTCTCCCATTGGAGATGCCAAATTGGTAACAAAAGAAATCATTCCAAAAAGGAATATCATTACTATGATAGGCAGTATGTTTTTTGATTTTTCTTGACTCATTTCTTATAATATTTAGTTAATGTTTATTATTCTGCTGGTAGAATCTCTTCAATATTGTCGTCGGTATATGGCCAATTGTTGAGAGAGAAAGATGCTTCTACTTTGTTTTCTATTTCATCAGGAAGATTGTAGAAAAAGTCCAATCCGGTGAGTAGTTCCAAATTGTCAATAGAGATAGCGTGTTCAGAAAAATGCTGAATTTCGTTGAAGTTGTCCAGAATAAAGGCAATGGCATGCCAGCCGGATTTATCATGTCGCAGGAGTGCTTTGAAAAATGCCGCCGGAATAACGATATTTTTCTTGCTAAAGCAGTTGGTGGGATTGGAGATAATAGGTCCGCAGACAACGTAGATAGAATCGTATTTTTTTGCCCAAAAACGTGTCGTTTCTTCTAAATTTTCCCAATAGATACGATTAAGGGAAGGTGCTTGCGGACAGATATTTGTCATAAAGAAACTTTCTATCATAATATTGGTATCCCAACGCATGTCGGCAGCCGGAGCCATGTGTCCACGGTCGTAGCCGCTTTTGTTGTAATCGGCATTGCTGATTCTACTATTAGCAACGACTTTTAGTTTGGAAAGTTGCGGGTCTGTTTTAAAACAATCGTTTCTACTGCATTGTTGGCTGTTAAGGTGTGTTCCTGTCAAAACGTAGGCCACCCAGTTGGGTATTTTCCAGTCGGCGTTGTAGCCGACAGTGTAGGCAGAGTGCGGAATAAGAATTTCGGATCTTAGTGTATAGTTTTTCACTAATTCATAACTGAGACTGTCAAATTCTATTAGAGAAAAAGATTTTCCTAAAGAGAAATTACTGATAATGGAAAATCCGACGATTAAAGTGCTAATTTTTATAAATTTTATCATTGTTAATAGTTTTATTAGTTGACAAAGTTATTTTAATGCAATCTGTGTCTGTATGCATTTGCAAGATGAGATTGTTTGTTGTAAATGCTAAGCTACAAAAACAAATAAAAACAAGGAAAGGCCAAAACAATATTCGTTCTCCTTGTTTATTAGTCATGGTTTCTTTCTTGTTTTAGAAAAAAAAAGAGTCGAATTATTTCGACTCTTTTTAAGTGTTGATTAGTTTCTAATGGCAGCAATTTCTTTTACTGCATTGATAGCTGTATCTATTTCAGCATCGGTTGTAAAGGCACCTACGCTGAGACGGACTGTGCCGTGAATGTCTATAGTGCCAATTTGTTCATGAACACGAGGTGCACATTGCAAACCGGTTCTACATGCTATATCATAGTCAACATCCAACATGGTGCCGACATCTCCGGCATCAAAGCCTTTAATATTGAAACTTAATACAGGATTTTGATTTTCAATGCTATTGGCACAATATGTAGTAACGCCTTCTATAGATTGTAAACCTTTGCGAAGTTTATCCCAAAGCAATATTTCTCTTTGGTGAATATTTTCAATGCCTTGTTCTTTTATCCATTTTACGCCGGCATTCAAACCTGCAATTCCCAATAGATTGATAGTTCCTGCTTCTAATCTGTAAGGATATTCCTCCAAGTGAGTTTTGACAGCACTTCTTACACCGGTGCCGCCAAAACGTGTTTGACGGATGTCAATACCTTCTCTAACATAAGAACCACCGATTCCGGTAGGTCCCATCAAACATTTGTGACCTGTAAAAACATATACGTCTATACCGCAGTCAACCATATCCAAAGGTACTGAACCGGCACCTTGGCTACCGTCAACAACGAATATCAAACCATTATCTTTGCAAATTTTTCCTATTTCTTTCAATGGTTGTATGGTGCCGATGACATTGGAACTATGTGTGCAGGCAACGAATTTGGTATTAGGACGAATGGCTTTTTTTATGTCGTCTGGGTCAACATATCCGTCTTTATTGAAAGGAATGTAGGTAACATCAATTATTCCTTGTTGTTGCATGCAATATAGTGGACGCAATACAGAATTGTGTTCCAACATAGTGGTGATTACATGTTTGCCTTTTTCTGCCAAACCTTGTAAAACAATATTGAGAGAATCGGTAGCATTGTAACTAAATGTCAATCTGTTAGGATCGCCGCCACCATTGAATAATTCTGTGAGAAGTTTGCGGGTGTTAAACACTATTTCTTCTGTTTCTACCGCAGCATCAAATCCTGAACGACCCGGGTTTACACCATGTTTGCGATAAAAATTAGTCATAAAATCATAAACCACATCTGGTTTAGGAAAACTTGTTGCTGAGTTGTCTAAGTAAATCATGATAAAATTGTTTTATTTAACTTATTTTAATTTTATTCTTTATCTAATACCAATGCATCTGCTACTATTTCGGCAATGGTTTTTATTTTTACATTTAAATGATAAACTTGATTCAATTGAGAAAGTTGGTCAACGCAGTTGTGACATGGAGTAACTACCACTTTTGCTCCTGTTTTTCTAATTTGGTCGGCTTTGATTTCTCCAATTTTGATACGGCGTTCGTTGTATTCGCTCATTGCCAATTGTCCGCCACCGCCACCGCAGCAGAAGTTGTCCATGCCGTGAGGGGTCATTTCCACAAAATTGCTGACAGCACTTTTCACTGCAAACCGCAATTCCGACAATAGTCCGCCATTACGAACCAAATTGCAAGGGTCGTGCAAGGTGACCAACTCTTGATTCAAAGATTTATCTATTTTGATACGACCGGTACGAATATAGTTATTGATAAGTTCTACTGCAGTAATTGTTTCAAATTCATAGGGTTGCTGCAGATAGTTGGGAGCTTCCCATCTGTTTGCACGAGATCCGTGACCACATTCTCCCAATACTAAACGTTTGCAACGTTTTATAATAACTTCATCGTGAAGACGTTTGGCAATTTGTCCGGCTTGCTCGTTGTTGCCATTGAAAAGTCCGTAGTTGGTAACGTCGTACATGTGTGTAGAGATGGTCCAACTTTCTTTTGCTGCATAGAAAATTTTTGCGATAGCAGCAATCGACAAGGGGAAAAATTTGGGTTCACGAGGATTGAGGGTATAAAGAATGTCCTTGTCGGTTTCGTCTAAAGGAATGCGGGCATCTTCTCCGCATTCATCTTGTAGTTCTTCTTCCATCCATTGAATGGTATCCACAAAGTCACTCGTTTCAATACCCATGTTGTTACCGGTTGTCAAAGCGGCATCGACTGTAGCTTGTAATGTTTTGGGCACCAATCCCATGGCTGCCAACATACGTCGTCCAAAGTGGACGATGTAGGCAATGTCAACGCCGATAGAGCAGTGTTTTACACAACGACCGCACATGGTGCAAGCACCAAAAAGAGAGTCTATCATTTCTTCTGCCATTTGGTCGTCCAGTTCACGAGCATTGACTAAAAAAGGTGCCACTCTTCCTGTCAAGGTGCAGTATCTTCTATATAAAGATGCCACTAATTCAACTTTTCTGGCAGGAATAAATTTATTTTCCTTCATTGCTTTGTAGTACATGCAACTCGACGCACACAATCCGCAGTGAACACAAGCATTCAAATGCGTTTCTAATTTGCTGTCCGGACGCATTTTCAACAAAGCAATGGCTTTGTCTATTTGTTCTTTTGTCAATTTTTCCATATTAATAGTTCTTTTGAGGTGGCCAAGAGTTTCTCCAACCATAAAAATAACCTAAATGAAAGCGTGCCGCAAAGAAATACAGCATGTGTTTCAACTTTCCCATAGGTATATAGAGTAACAAAATAGTTACCAAAATGTAATATATTGGAGCAAACGAACCTGCTATAAGATAAATGGCTGTAAAAAATTGAAACAAGGTGGTAAAGAAGTTGGAAAGAAAGTCATCCAAGTGAGATAGTTCTCTCATTTTCTTTACTATCATTCTTTTTATGAACAATCCGAATCCGCACAATCCGCAAATGCCAATGCAAAGTGCAAGAACCATTTGAAGCCATTGAGGGAATAGTGTGGGACTGATAAAAAAGAATACGAAAAATAACAAGATGCTTAAGAATATGCCTATGTGAAAGAAAATGCCTGCTGTAAAAGACGGCAAATGTAAATAGGCAGATTCTTTATGGTTGGGCATCATGGCAATGGTATAGGCATATACCTCTGCCTTGGGTAGGTTTCCGCTTTTGGTGGACAAATCTTTTGGCTTTCCTTCTTTTATCAAACGAATAAAGTGCCACAACATGGCTATCAGGAAAACTGCCAAAGCCCCTAAACTAAGATATTGATACCAAATCATTTTTCAATAATATTAAAAAAGAGACTATACGCAACCATCAGGTTTTGGAAGACCTGCCACACGGCATGCTCCACGTGCCGGACCTAATGGGAATAATTCGTAAATATCCTTTAGTTTCAAACCGGTTTCTTTGCAAATAGTTCTTACCATTGGAGCGTTGCCTTTTTCTATGAAATTGTTTCTGATAACATTGACAACTGCCCAGTGTTTTTCTGTCATTTCAATACCATCGGCTTTAGCAATTTCTTTTGCTACATCTTCTGTCCAAATATCGGGATTGGTTAAAAATCCGTCTCCGTCAAATTCTAATTCTGCCATAATTCTATTTTTTATTATTTTTATTTGTTAAATTTTATTCTTCGTTTTCACATTTTTCCATAATTTCATCAATGCTCCAAGGTGAATCGGGCATGACAAAATTGGGACAAAAATTCAGTGCTTTTTTCGTTTGGAAGCGTTTGCAATGGGTGTATCCGGCATTTTCCCCATGGCAGTAAGTGTCTATATATGCTTGTTTTTTTTCTTCGTCTGCGACAAAGTCTTTTATATTAACTATTTGACAACCGCTAAAGTTAGGACATTCTTCCTTCATTTTCCTAAAAATTATAATATGCAAAGATACAATTTTTAATTGTTATAGATAACAATATTGTGCATAAAAGTTTAACAGGTAAAAGTTAAGAATTTTAATGTCAATAATGACAAAATTTGACGAAGATGTGAGAAATTGTTGCAAAAGTAAACGAAATTTAAGCCGTAAAAACAATCTTTTTTTTCTAAAAAAAAGAAATTATTGTTTTTTGAAAAATTATAAAATACTAAAAAACAGGATGATATAAAACTAAAAAAAATTTTTTACAATTTTTTTTTATTGTTATAAAAAAAGTTGTACTTTTGCAGTGCTTTTAGCGATGTCCAATGGTGTAATGGCAGCACTACAGTTTTTGGTACTGTCTGTCTTGGTTCGAATCCAGGTTGGACAACATAAATCTCACTCATAGCTAGATGTAGTGGGATTTTTTTTAGCATGAGTTAAGAGGAGGGGTCGCTAATAGACCTCTCTTTTTTGTTAAAACTGACAAAATGAAAAAAAAGGAAATAACAGTAGAGCGAATAACTGCCTTGGTGGAAGAACAAATAGCCGGCACCGATTTGTTTATCGGTGAGGTAAAAGTTAAGCCGGGCAATGTGATATATGTCTTTTTAGATGGAGATAGTGGTGTGCCTATTTCTAAATGTGTGGAAGTAAGTCGCCATATAGAGAAAAATTTAGACAGAGAAGAAGCCGATTTTGAACTGAATGTTTCTTCTTATGGTTTAGGGCAGCCGTTGAAATTTTTACGTCAATATAAAAATGCCATCGGCAAACAATTGACAGTAACCACAATAGAAGGAGAAAAACTGACAGGCATTTTGGTACAAGTGAACGAACAAAATATTACTCTGCAGAAAAAAGACAATAGAAAAAAAGAAACAATGGAAAAAACACTGCAAATGCAAGAAGTTAAAGTAGCAAAAATAGATCCGATATTATAAAATTAACAAGATATGAGCGAAAATCTTAATTTGATAGGATACTTATCCGAATTCAAAGAATTAAAGAACATTGACAGAGAAGTGTTGATGAAAATTTTGGAAGATGTGTTTAAGCAGATGCTATTAAAAAAATATGGGGCAGATGCTAATATTAATGTAATTGTAAACCCGGATAAAGGTGATATTGAGTTTCAACGTTGGCGTACGATTGTAGAAGACGGCGAATTAACCAACGAAGCAAATCAAATAGAACTTTCAGAAGCTATCAAAATAGAACCTGACTTTGAAGTCGGTGAAGAGTTGTGGGAAAATATTTCACATGCTGAGTTCGGGAGAAGGGATATATTGGCATTGCGTCAAAGTTTGTCGGCCAAAATTACAGAATACAACAAAGAAGAAGTTTACAAAAAATACGAAAATCGTATTGGAGAAATTGTTACCGGAACTGTAGTTCATGTGTATAAAAAAGACATCAGTTTCATTGATGAAGAAGGTATAGAAATTCTTATCAGACGACAAGAATTAATCCCGAGCGATTTTTATAGAAAAGGTGACAGCATTAAAGCTGTTGTTATAAAAGTGGAATTGAAGGTAAATTCTTCTTTAATAGAAGCTTCGCGTACTTCTCCGCGTTTCTTGGAAAGATTGATGGAAGAAGATATTCCTGAAATTGGCGATGGTACAATAGAAATTAAAAATATAGTTCGTGTACCGGGAGAAAAGGCCAAGGTGGCAGTGGAAACTTATGATGACAATGTAGACCCTGTAGGATCCTGCGTAGGAATGAAAGGTTCTCGAATTCATGGAATTATGAGAGAATTGAGAGACGAAAATATTGATATCATCAGCTATACTACCAATCCGGAATTGTATATCACCCGTGCTTTGAATCCTGCTAAAATTAGCAAATTGACAGTAAATGTTAAGGAAAAGAGAGCCGAAGCATTGATGGATCCCAAACAAATTTCTTTGGCTATCGGAAAGAATGGTGTAAACATTCGTTTGGCCAACAAACTTACCGGTTATGAAATAGACGTTTTGCGTGACGATCTTCAAATTGTAGATGATGTAAAAATAGAACAATTTGCAGACGAAATTGATGAATGGATTATTGATGTTTTAAAGAGCATCGGTTGCGATACAGGTAGAAATGTGTTAGACTTGGGTCGTGAAGAATTGCTTCGTCGTACCGATTTGGAAGAAGAAACAATAGACGATGTTTTAAGAATCATCAATGCTGAATTTGCTGAAGAATAATAGCATTTTTAAATCAATCTAAAAAACAAAGATTACAAAAATAGAGTATTTAACCAAAATAGTTGAAGATGTCAGAAGAAGTAAAAAAGATATCCCGTTTAGGAAAGGCGGCACAGGAATTTAATGTCGGCATGTCTACCATAGTAAAAGATTTGTCAAAAGAAGGCATTATCATAGAAGAGTCACCTAATACCAAGTTGTCTGAAGAGGCTTATGCTCTATTAGAAAAGAAATATAAAGCAGACAAAGTTGCAAAATCTGCCGCTCAAGAAGTTGAAATAGGAAAATTGTCAAAAGAGCAGGCTGCCAAAGAGCAACAAAAAGCAGAAATTGTTCAAGAAGCACCTGCTGTAGTTGTAAAAGAAGAGAAAAAAGAGACACCCAAAAAGGTGGAGGAGGCAAAACCTATTGAAAAGGAAGTTAAGGAAGAAACTCCTGTGGAAGAAAAAGTGGAAGTGAAAGAAACTCCCAAAGAGGAAACTCCGGCAGAAGAAGCCAAAACAGAGATTGTAACTCCGTCTGAAGAGGGAGAGGTGAAGCGAAAAGGACCAAAAGTTATTGGCAAAATAGATTTAGAGGCTACCAAAAAGAAACCTGCTAAGAAAGCCAAAGCCACTTCAAAAGAAGAAAAAGTATCTAAAAAAGAATCTTCTTCCACCAAAAAGGCATCTAAGACAAAAACAGCAAAAGAAGTAGAAAAAATAGAAGAACCAAAAGAACTTCCACAACAAGAAGAACCGACTGTTCAAGTAGAAGAAACACCGGCACCGGTGCAAGAGGAATCTTCTGCACCGAAAGAACAAGTTGAATCTGTTCAAGCCGTTCAACAAGAACCCGTAGAGCAAGAACCTGTAGTAGAGGAACCTGTTGAAGAAAAGCAGGAAAAAGTGCAGGAAGTTGACATCAAAGTGAACGCTCCTATTTTGCAAGGAGTGAAGAAATTGGGAACTATCGATTTGACGGCTATCAACTCCAAAACTCGTCCTGACAAAGTTGTAAAGAAAGACAAGGAAAAAAACAAGAAGGCAAAAGGCAAGGACGATGGCGACAAAAAATTCAAAGGCAGTGGAAAACCGAAAGATTCCAATAAATTAGTCAGCAATGGAGAAGAACATCATGCAGAAAAAGGTGCAAGAGGTGACAAACAAAAAGAAGCGGACAATAGAAACGAAAGAAATGATACCGATAACAAGAAAAAACGCAAACGCGACCGTATCAAAGTTCAGCAATATTCTATTGTTGACGATTCTTTTGAAAAGCCGAGAAATACTTGGCAAAAAGGATCAAAAAGAGTTCAACGTCCGGATGTTGACAAGGAAGAAGTAGAAGCCAATGTAAGGCAAACCATGTCAAAAATGGGACCTTTGGGCAAAAGTAAGGCATCAAAACATGCTCATGACAAACGTCAAAAAATCCAAAAGGAAATAGCCATCCAAGATGAAATAAAGGCAAAGGAAAGCAAAATTTTGAAGGTGACGGAATATATTACCGCCAACGAATTGGCAAAAATGATGAATATTCCGGTCAGCAAGGTTATTGCCACTTGTATGAGCATTGGCCAATTGGTGTCAATCAATCAACGTTTGGAGAAAGATTTAATCCAAATTATCGCTGAAGAATTCGACTATCAAGTTCAATTTATGGACGAAGATATTGAAGATTCCAACGTAATTGAGGTAGATGATCCTTCCAATTTACAACCTCGTGCTCCGATTGTAACCGTTATGGGACACGTTGACCATGGTAAAACTTCTTTGTTGGATTATATTAGAAAAACGAATGTTATTGCCGGTGAAGCCGGAGGTATTACCCAACATATCGGTGCTTACGAAGTACAATTGAGCGATGGCAGAAAGATAACTTTCTTGGACACACCCGGACACGAAGCATTTACGGCTATGCGTACCAGAGGTGCAAAGGTTACCGATATCGTTATTGTCGTTATAGCTGCAGATGATAGTATTATGCCTCAAACAGTAGAAGCTATCAATCACGCACAAGCAGCAGGCGTTCCTATGATATTTGCTATCAACAAGATAGATAAGCCGGGTGCGGATCCGGAAAAAATTCGTGCTGCATTGGCAAATATGAATTTGTTGGTAGAAGAATGGGGTGGAAAAATACAAAGTCAGGATATTTCTGCTAAAAAAGGTATCAATGTGGACGAATTGTTAGAAAAAGTTTTGATAGAAGCAGAAATGTTGGAATTAAAAGCCAATCCGAATACTTTTGCAACAGGAACTGTCATAGAATCTTCTTTGGATAAGGGAAGAGGATATGTGGCAAAAATATTAGTACAAAACGGTACTTTGCGGAAAGGCGATTTTGTGGTTGCCGGCACAAGTTGTGGCAAAACAAAAGTTATGTACAACGAAAGAAATCAAGTGGTAACATCTGCAGGTCCTTCCACTCCTGTATTGTTGATAGGTTTGGATTCCGCTCCTCAAGCAGGTGATACTTTCCGTGTATTTGAAGATGAACGCGAAGGAAAATCTGTTGTCAGCAAACGTCATCAATTGTTGAGAGAGCAAGGATTGCGTACTACTACAAGAATGACATTGAACGATATTGGTCAAAGAATTGCTCTTGGCGACTTCAAGGAATTGAACCTTATTGTCAAAGCCGATGTGGATGGTTCTAAAGAAGCTTTGACCGATGCTTTGGAGAAATTGTCAACAGATAAGGTGATGGTAAAAGTTATTCATAGTTCTGTCGGTCAGGTGACAGAATCCGATGTTTTGTTGGCATCTGCTTCAAAAGCCATCATTTTTGCTTTCCAAGTACGTCCTTCCAGCGGGGCTAAAAAATTGGCAGAACAAGAACAAGTGGATATCAGAACCTACTCCGTTATCTATGATGCCACCAATGATTTGCAAGAGGCAATTGTCGGCATGAAAGAGCCTGAAGTGAAAGAGACAATCGTTTGCAATATTGAAGTGAGAGAAACTTTCAAAATCTCCAAAGTGGGTATTATTGCAGGTTGCTATGTATTGGACGGAAAAATTCAAAGAACAACAAAAGTACGTATCATTCGAGATGGTATTGTTATTCATACAGGTCGTTTGGGTTCTTTGAAACGTTTCAAAGATGATGTAAAAGAAGTGCAGGCAGGATATGAATGCGGCTTGAATATAGAAAGTTACAATGACATCAAGGTAGGCGATATCATTGAAGGTTTTGAAGAAGTATTAGTAAAATAAATTTTGAAAAAAATACTTACAACGGTAGTCACGTTGTTGTGTATATGTTTCACTTATGCACAACAAGGGTCTATTCGTGGATTTGTATATGATACAGACGATGGGGAACCGATTCCGTATGTAACTGTATATGTGTACAATAATAATCATGGAGCAGTTACAGACAACAATGGTTTTTTTGCTGTTTCCAAATTGCAAAAAGGCACCTACAAGGTTCGTTTGTCGTGTATTGGTTACGATTCTGTAGTGCTGACATTTGAAGTAGGAGATAAAGTTGCCCCGGCAGAAAAATATTATCTGACAAAAACATCTTTGCAATTAGATGCGGTGGAAGTGGTAGCCGAAAAGGTGATAGCACAAACAGAAACACATGTTTCCGTCAATCATATTACGCCTAAACAAATTCTTAGAATACCTTCCATAGGCGGTATGGCCGATTTAGCACAATATCTGCAGGTGCTGCCCGGAGTGGTTTTCACAGGTGACCAAGGCGGGCAATTGTATCTTCGTGGAGGCACCCCTATACAAAACAAAGTTCTATTGGATGGCATGACCATCTACAATGCCTTTCATTCAATAGGCTTGTTTTCTGTGTTTGATGTAGATATTATCAAAAGTGCAGATGTTTATACGGCCGGTTTTGGAGCGGAATATGGCAGCAGGGTTTCTTCTATTATAGATGTAAAAATCCGTGACGGAAATCATAATCGGATTTCCGGCAAGGTGGAAATGAATACTTTCGGGTCGAAAATTTTGTTGGAAGGACCTATTGTGAAAGAAAAAACAAAAAAAATCACTGCCAACACTTATTATGATTCTTTGGACAGATTGATAGATATTCAAAAAGAGAAAAAATCCGGAAGCAATAGCTTAACTTTCTTGTTGTCATTGAAAGGTTCTTATCTGTCACAAACATCTAAATGGTTTTATCCCTATGTAAGTAAAACCGGTTTACCATACGACTATTTGGATGGCTATGGAAAAATATCTTTGCAGACGGCAGATGGTAGCAAAATCAGTTTCTTCGGATTTAGTTTCAATGATAGGGTAAAATATTCAGAAATAGCTACTTATAAATGGAATTCGTATGGAGGAGGCATGTCGTTTGTATTTTTGCCGAAGAGTTCAAACATGTTGATAGACGGAGTATTGGCCTATTCCGGCTACAAGATGGGTTTGAAAGAATCTACCAATCCGGAGCGTAAGAGCGGTGTCAATGATTTGAATGTAGGCATGAATTTTGCCTACAATATAGGCAAAAGCACCCTTTCTTATGGTTTGGAATTGCAAGCATCGTGGATAAATTATAGTTTTACAAGTGCTTATGGTTGGAATATCTCCGAAGCAAGTTTCAATAGTGAGTTAGGTGTTTACATAAAATATAAATGGATGTTGGCAAAAGACAAACTGATAATTGAGCCGAGTTTCCGTTTGCATATTTTCACTTCCCAGTCGGCAGTGTCACCGGAGCCTCGTTTGGCAATGAAATATAATATTACCAAAGATATTCGTTTGAAATTAGCCGCAGGTTTGTATGCTCAAAATCTCATGAGTACCACCTCCGATCAAGATGTTGTCAATTTGTTTTACGGTTTTTTAACCGTGCCGGAAGAAGTTGCAGATTCTTTACAAGGACGGGCAGTAAAAAACAGTCTGCAAAAAGCACAACATGTGGTGTTGGGATTGGAGTTTGACCTCATTCCTTTCACAACTATGAATATAGAGGGATATTTTAAAAATTTCTCACAACTCACCAATATCAATCGTTATAAAGTTTTTGCCACCGATGATGACTATTTGTTGGAAACAGGTAAGGCTTATGGTGGAGATGTTTCTGTAAAATTTGACTATAAAGGTTTTTATGTCAATGCAGTATATAGTTTAAATTTTGTAACTAGAAATGATGGTGTTGTGATATATCGAACACATTTTGACAGACGACACAATCTTAATCTAACTTTGTCTTATTCTTGGGGTAAACGCAAGAACTGGACGGCAGACTTACGTTGGAACTATGGTTCCGGTTTCCCATTTACCAAGACAAAAGGAGTTTATCCCCATTTAGTCTTTATCAATGGACTTACCGGTGAAATTATTTCTATGAACGAAGAAATAGGATTTGCCTTGGATACACTCAATGGCGGACAATTGCCGGATTATCATCGTTTGGATATTTCTTTGAAAAGAAAATTCTATATCTCAGAAACTTGTAACATCGATTTGGGTGTAGGTGTTACCAATGTGTACAATTATTCCAACATTTTCTATGTGAATAGAAAAACCAACGAACGCATTTATCAATTGCCCATTTTGTGGAGTTTTAGTTTTGCCTTAACATTCTAATATATGGATAGTTGGCAGCAAAGAACGGCATTGCTCATCGGGCAGGAAGGAGTGGAAAAGTTAAGTCAAAAACACGTTCTTGTTGTCGGTGTGGGAGGAGTAGGTGCCTATGCTGCAGAAATGTTGGTGCGGTCAGGAATAGGTAAAATTACTATCGTTGACGGTGATTGTGTGGAAAATACAAATCGTAACAGGCAGTTGTTGGCCTTGACATCCACTTTGGGACAAGCCAAAGTAGATGTATTTAAGCAACGTCTGTTGGATATCAACCCCCATTTGCAGGTGACTGCCGTTTATGACTTTTTGCAGGATGAAAAAATTCCACAATTATTTGAAAATCAAAAATTTGATTTTTTAATAGATGCCATTGACAGTGTGGCTCCCAAAACCTATCTGATAGCCGAAGCAGTTCGCCGTCAGGTGCCGGTGGTGAGTGCCATGGGGGCAGGCGGCAAGTGTGATCCTGCTAAAATCCAAGTAGCGGATATTTCCAAAACCTATCAATGTCATTTAGCTGCAGTTGTTCGTAAACGCTTGAAACAGCAAGGTATCACCAAAGGAGTAATGACAGTGTTTTCTGCCGAGCCGGCGGCAAAATTAGTACAACAAAACAATGCCGATAAAGCGGTGGGAACCATTTCCTATATGCCGGCTATTTTTGGCTGTTGGTGCGCATCGCTTTGCTTGCGGGAATTGCTAAAAATAGAATGAGCATTATATTTAACCTAAATTCAACTGCGACAAGTATTATTAGTAGTGGAAATAAAACCAAGCAAATGATAGTATTAAAAGTGTTAAAGATAATTGGAAGTGTAATTTTAATAATCAGTGCAATATTGGACATTTTTTATGTTCATGAAGTAGTACGAAAAGAAGAGGTTGAAAAGTATGATTTCTTCATTAGTGCTGGAAATTCTTATGGATTTTGTTTTTTTCTAATAGGTATTGCCATTCTTTTATTGGTTACCTTGTAAAATGAGACATTTGAGTATTAAACAGGAAAATATACAGAAGTAACTAAAATAATATAGAGATGAATATGATTAATACAATTACACTTGTTTTTCTTGATATATCCGGAATTATACTGATAATAATATATTTTTATTTATTGACTATCTTAAAGGAAGACGATTGGTCTTACCGTTTTTTTAAGACATTTTCTTCTTTTCGTTCATTTAAAAAGCATGTTGATGAAAACAACTTAGATGCAAGCAAAAAAGAAAAGTGTTGTTTTCTTTATAAAATTGGAATATATTCAACTTATATTTATTTTATTTCGGTATTCTGTATTTCAATAATTACGTTAGCAACTGGCACTATTTAATTTTTTAGGTTTATAGTACATTGAGTAAAACAACATAATGTAAAAAATACTATCTTTGCAAAATGAAATATAGGGCATTAATAAAAAAATAAAAGCAAAATGAAGAATATTAAGTTAATGATTGGTTTTTTGCTGTTATTCAGCATATATTCGTGTTCAAACTCAAGTGAAAAAAACTATGAAGATGATGTTGTCATGGGAGATTTTTTCCTTCTTGATATTTGTCAATATGACACGGAATCAATAGAGATTTGCATTCCAGAGTCAATTAATTTGCCACAATATGCAGATGGGGATACAATTTTGTTCTTCTATGGATTAGACTACAGATGGAATCTTTCTAATTTGGATTCAATCAAACTGCTGAGTTGTGACACGAATCGAATTTCCAATCCGTGTTTTAGTGTGATAAAGGACGGGAAAGAACAGTCTATTTTCTTCAGAGAATATTGTGTTGATAGTTTGCATAATAGCAATTATTATGTTCATAGTATGGAAGATTTTGATAAGAAAGCAGGACAATTATTTGACAACTTTACTCGTCAAATAATTAATGAAGTTACCCCCAATATGTTAAATCAAGTTTTTCATATTGGAGTTATGCCGTCAAAATCAAATCCATATTTAAAAGATACAGTAGGAACAGTGCAATCTGTTGTTCGATTGGTTCCACCGAAAAAGTCATAGTCTCACAAGTTTGGTTAGCAATAATAAATAAAAACAACAAATCTTTGCAAAAAAATAATTGTTTAATAAAGTTGCATTTGTGACTTGAATGTAGTATGGTTTATATGAAAAAAATTTTTTTAATTATAACAATTTCTTTAGTGATTTCAATATTAAATAGTTGTACTCATTTTCCAGGAAAAATTGAAAAATACATCAAACAGCATTGTGATATGGAAGAATCTGACACTTGTTATATAGATTTTCGTAAAGTTTTAAAAATAGATTATGATACAATGTATGTTTTTAATTCTTTAATACCCTTAACAGGGGTACAAAACATTTTAGGAATAAATGATTATGGAAAATGCAAAAATCCTGAAATAACATTAATTGGAAAAGATTCTGAAATGTGTAAGATTATTTTTGTCAAAAAAAATAAAGTTGTTTTTGAGGATGAGTATTATTATAATCATTATAATACAAAATTAATTTATCAAGATTTTAGCATAGTTAATGGACAAGGAATATTTGATGGGGATAATGTTGTAGTCAGTGGATATATATGTACAGATTACATTTTCAAAGTCATAAAAACGATTGATAAATGTTATTTAGTTGAAAAAACTATGGAAGAAAAGAGTAGTTCTATAACATTGGACAACAACTAAAAAACAACAAACCTTTGCAAAATGAAAATCAGTGTATTACAGTATGTGTGATAAAGGTGTTTTTTGCTACCACCCCAATCACTTGGCTTTAACCTCTTTTGTAAGAAATATTAGTGCATTTTAAGCTTTTTGTGGTCCCTGATGTTGTCAAGGGCAACTGCCATGGCTACCATTAGCGGAGTTTCATCTTCTTTGTCAATATCTATAATATAGGTATCTACAAAAGAGATAATTTTTCTTCTTATATGAGCAATTTTCTCTTCATTTTTGTAGATATCGAAATCCCAACCTAAATAATCTCCATCTATGCGGTAGTCACCGAGGGGACTTTCCACCTTAAAGGAATGCCTGAGCATGAATTTGCCTCTTATCTTCATCAATAAGGTGTTGTCATTGTCAAAAATGAGCGCTGTGTGGAAAAACCAATGCCAATACTTGTTTCTGATAGTGAAAACAGGCAGACCTTCGGGTGTTTGCAAATATTTTTTCCGGGTAAAAGTAAAGAATTTTCCTTTTATATAAAACTGTAATTGTTTGTTTTCGTCAGTAACTTTAGAAGAACCTTTGAAAGTGAAGAACTTGTTGGCGAAGAATAATCTCATGATGGTTAATTTTTAAAATCCGTTGAAAGAAAAATAAATAGTCGGTAACAAAAGTAAAAATCCGAGAATGAACAAAAATATAATAAACTTATAAATCCATTTCACCCAAATGGA
>DBXJ01000038.1:0-12769 GCA_002309475.1 Bacteroidales bacterium UBA1215 | reverse complement strand
CCTAAAGAGGTTTCTTTGCCTGCTCCGGAAAGCGTATTGGCCATAGAGTAGAGCATGGTGTCAATAATGCGTCCTTCTTGCAAAACTACAATAATACCGCCTGCCAGACCGACAATCAATGCTGCATTCATAATATCTTTGCAACCTTCTAAAAAAAGTTTGAAAATATTGTCCAAGGGGTAGTTGTAGGCAATGCCGGCACAAATACCCATGATGAAAAACAAAGTGGCGATTTCCATCACATACCATTGATAACCCAAAACACCTACAATCAATGCAATAATTGTGTAAAATAAGAGGTTAAGGATAAAAGCATGTATGTTTTTCCTTAAGGACCAGCACCCTGTTAGAATAAACAATACTGTAAAAACAGGTATCAGCGGGCAGACAAACGATTTGGTGCTGACGGCAATAGTGGTTTGTGGTTGATAGACCGACAAAAAGATAAATATTACCGATAAAATTCCCCATAATATCCACGCCGAAGTAGTGGTATTTCGTGTCTCAAAAGAGGTGTCAATTGCGGTTTTGTTTCTCCAAATTTCATCCAATTGGTACATAGGAGAAATTTGTGGATTTTTTTTCACTTTAGAAGCATAGAAAAGCACAAAAGCAATTCCTAAAATGGTGAATATCAGCCAACAGAGCATTCTGTATTCAAAGCCGGAAAATGCAGGCAGGTCTGCCAAACCTTGTGCAATACCGATGGTGAAAGGGTTGAAAATAGCACCGGCAAAACCCACATGTGCAGCCAAATAGCACATGGCCATGCCGACAATGGAATCATACCCCATGGAAATCGACAATGGAATAAAAATAATGACAAAGGCAATCGTTTCTTCACTCATCCCGAATACAGCACCAAACAAACTAAACATAATCATTATACAGGATATGACTATCAGATTGATGTTAAGATGTTTTAGTTTGCTTTTTTGTTGCAGGTTTTCCATTTTTGTCAAAAATGATTTAACACCCACGTCGATAGAATGTGTGCTATTGAAAATCCAAAATGCCCCGCCTATCATAAATATGAAGACAATAATGTGGGAAGTTTTGACAAAGCCGTTGAAGAAAGCAGAAAACACCTGCCATGTTTGTGGCTGTGCATCAACATGATGATAGGAATTGGGGACTAAAACTTCTTTTGCACTGCCGTCCACTATTTGTGTTTTGCGGATGAATTCTCCACTGGGAACAAACCAAGTGGCAATGGCTGCAAGGACAATGATTAAAAAAACGATTGTAAAAGTGCCGGGTATTTTGAACTTGGATTTCATCTTTTAGAAAAATATGCTGCAAATGTACCATATTTTTATGTATTTTTAGGCAATTATTTTTTCTCTCTACAACAATTGTAGGAATCAATTTTGTTGAAAAGTGGGAAGGTAAAATCATAGAATAGTAGGGAAATTGTGGGTTTATTTTAAATTTCACAAAATCAAAATCTTGTTAATAAAAGATGTTTTTTTCTCTATGATTTTGGATATTGTAATAATATTTTTTTGTACTTTTGCACTTTAATTTTTTAAATTAGTAGTCTTATGAGCGAAATTGAAGAAAAAGTAATAAGCATTGTTGCCGATAAGTTAGGCAGAAGCAAAGATGAAGTTTCTCTTGACAAAAGTTTTGTAAACGATTTAGGTGCAGATTCACTGGATACAGTAGAATTGCTTATGGCATTTGAAAATGAATTTAAAATTAAAATACCAGAAGACGTTCAAGAATCAATAACAACAGTAGGCGACGCAGTAAAATTGATAGAAGAGACAACTACAAAATAGTCCAAATTCAATGAATTTGAATAGAGTTGTAGTAACGGGATTGGGAGCACTTACTCCTATAGGAGATTCTTGCCCGAAATTTTGGAATAATCTTATAAAAGGAGTAAGTGGTGCTAGTCCGATAACTCGGATAGACGCTTCTAAATTCAAAACTCAATTCGCTTGCGAAATCAAGGATTTTAATTTCCTTAACTATTTTGACATTAATATTAAAGAGGTGCGAAAACTGGATTTGTTTTCGCAATTTGCTTTAGTGGTGGCAAAAGAGGCTTTTGAAGATGCAAAAGTCGATTTTTCTGCTATTAATAGAAATAAAGTAGGTGTTGTTTGGGGCACCGGTGTTGGAGGTTTTTGTTCATACGAAGAAGACATTAATCCTTTTTTAACAGGAGACGGCACGCCAAGATTTAGTCCTTTTTTTATTACTAAAATCATTGGTAATATTGCTGCAGGACAAATATCTATCATGTTCGGATTAGAAGGTCCGAATTGTGGTGTTACGTCAGCATGTGCTTCTTCTGCCAATGCAATTAGCGTTGCCTACAATCTTATTCGTCTGGGCAAGGTGGATATGATGATTGCAGGCGGTAGCGAAGCCCCTGTCAATTATTCCGGTTTAGGAGGTTTTGGTGCTATGCGGGCGCTGTCAACTCGTAATGATGATCCACAAACCGCATCTCGCCCGTTTGACAAAACAAGAGACGGATTTGTTCTGGCAGAAGGAGCTGCCGCTCTTATTTTGGAAAGTCTCGACCATGCTAAGGCAAGAGGTGCCAAAATTTATGCTGAATTAGGAGCTTGCGGTCTTTCGTCAGATGCCTATCATATTACAGCTTCTCATCCGGATGGCAAAGGTGCCAGAATGGCTATGCAAAATGCTTTGGATGAAGCCGAATTGCCTGCTTCTTCCGTAGATTATATCAATGCCCATGGTACTGCCACTCCAATGGGGGACGTGGCAGAAGTGAAAGCGATTGTAGATTTGTTAGGCGACCATGCCTATGATATCAATATCAGTTCCAACAAATCCATGTTGGGACACATGATGGGTGCTGCAGGTGCCATAGAGAGTGTGGCAACGGTGCTAACCATCCAAAATGGCATTATCCCTCCGACTATCAACCATTTTGAAGACGACGAAACTTTGCCGAAGTTGAATTATACTTTCAACAAGGCACAAGAGAGAAATGTCGAAGTGGCTCTTTCCAATGCTTTTGGTTTTGGAGGTCACAATGTATCATTATTGTTTAAAAAATATAAAGTCTAATTGTGTTTGCTAAAAGAAATACCGCTTTGGCTCAATACATTAAAAACGTATTCGGGTTCAGAGTCAATAATATTGCTTTATACGAACAAGCATTTATTCATCGCACTGCCGTCAAGTCGGAAGAGCAGGAGCGGGAAAGCAACGAACGGTTAGAATATTTAGGAGATGCTGTCTTAAGTGCTATTATTGCAGAATTTTTGTACAAAAAATATCCTGTTGCCAACGAAGGTTTTCTCACTGATATGCGTTCGCGTTTGGTGAGTCGGGAACAACTGAATAAATTGGGAAGAAAAATAGGCTTGGATAAATTTATAGTAAAAAACGAAAGCATACACAATCTTTCCGCCTCTTTATATGGCAATACCTTCGAAGCATTGGTTGGAGCCATATTTATTGACAAAGGTTATGAGAAAACACGCAAAGCTCTGTTAAATAGAATCTTAGGAAATTGTATAGATTTAAATGTCATAGAAAAAGAAGATAACAATTATAAAGGAAAAATTCTACATTATATTCAAAAATACAAACTATCGGTAGAATATAGAACCGTCAAGGAAACAAAAGAAGAAACAGGCAGAAAAGAATATTTGGTTTATCTTTTTATAGACGGAAAATTTGTCGCAGAAGGTTGCGATTATACCATCAAATCGGCACAGCAACATGCTGCCATGGCAGCTTGTGAAGTATTGGAATTGTAATTTATACCGATTTTTTACTCAATTTCCAGACACTCAATCCCAATAAGACGATTGTCATACCTAAAAGAATGGTAACGGGCAGCCAAACCAATTCAAATCCCGCACCTTTTACCATAATATCTCGCATGGCCAAAATAAACCATTTGGCAGGAAATATATGTGATAGAATTTGTAAAGGCACCGGCATATTTTCAATAGGAAACAAAAAGTCGGATAATAGCAAAGTGGGCAGGAAAAATCCCAACATACATGTCAGCATCGCCACTTGTTGCGTGTTGGTAAGCACCGAAATCAATACTCCGAGTGCACAGGCTGTCAGCATGAAAAGAAAGCATAGCAATATCAATAAAGCCACATTTCCTCGCATGGGCATGTCAAAAATAACAATTCCTAATACAATGACAAGCACCGTGCAAATGAGAGATATGCACATATATGGAATAATTTTCCCTAATACAATCATCAATTGGTTGGAAGGCGTAATGGCCAGCAAACGCCATGTGCCTCTTTCTCGTTCTTTTGAAATGGCAATAGAAGTCATCAGCGTGGTAACTAATACCATTATCAAGGCGATGTTGCCGGGGATAAACATATAGGCACTCTCTAACTGAGGATTGTATTGCATTTTCACTCTTACATCTATCGGCTGCATTTGTACCGCAACATGTCTGTCTTGTATGGATTTGTCTAATATTTGTTGAGCATAGCTTACAAGTGTTGTGGCAACATTCAAATCTGATGCATCAACAATCATTTGAATGTCGGCTTTTTGGTTGCGTTTCAAATTTTCTTCAAAATTTTCCGGAAAGACAAAAACAATGCGAACGTTGTCGCTTTGGAAAGCTTTTTCTATTTGGCTGTTGTCGTTGATAATCGTCTTCAAGGAAAAGTAATTGGAAGAAGATATGTCGTTGATAATTTGTCTGGAAAAAACCGATTTGGAATTGTCTAAAACCGCAAAACGGGCATTGTTGATTTCGTTTTTGATAGTATAGCCGAATAGCAAAACCAACACAACCGGCATCAACAATACTGCCACCAAGACTTTAGGGTCTCTAATGATATGACGACATTCTTTGACTAGTATTGCTTTAAATCCTTTCATGATTATTTTCTATTGACAATTTTATGAAAAACGTCGTTGATAGTGTCCGCTTGATGTTCTTCTTTGAGTTCTATAGGGTTGCCGATGGTGCGAATTTGTCCGTTGACCATAATACACAAACGATTGCAGTATTCCGCCTCATCCATATAATGTGTAGTAACAAGTATGGTGGTGCCGGTTTCTGCAGTTTCGTATATCATGTTCCAAAATTCACGTCTTGCCAATGGATCTACACCGCTGGTGGGTTCGTCTAAAAACACTACGCTCGGATTGTGCAATATGGCGGTGGCGAAGGCTAATTTTTGTCTTCTGCCGAGTGGCAAATGACAAACTCGCGTGTTTCTATATTCATACATATTCAATTTTTCAATGATATTTGCCATGCGATGTTTCAACAGTGAGCGGTTTAATCCGTAGATGGTGCCGAATAATTCCATATTTTCTTTAATCGTCAAATCTTCGTAAAGAGAAAATTTTTGACTCATATAGCCGATATGTGTTTTGATCATCTTTGGCTCATTGACAATATCGTATCCGTCAATAGCGGCGGTGCCGGAGGTGGGCATCAGCAATCCGCAAAGCATTTTGATAGTAGTAGTCTTTCCGGCACCGTTGGCACCTAAAAAACCAAAGATTTCTCCTCTTTTCACTTGAAAAGAGATGTTGTCAACGGCTGTAAAATCTCCGAATTTTCTTGTAAGATTTTGAACTACAATACTATGTTCCACTTTGCTTAGAATTTCTACAAGTTGCAAAGATACAAAAAAGTTGTGACTTGGAAAGACGGAAATACTAATTTTAATAAAAAACACATCTTCTTACCTCGTTTTCCAATTAAAAATGTTATCTTTGCAAATTCATATAAAAACGAAAATGAAAATAAGTAAGATATTCTGGTTGTTAGCAATAGCCGTTTTAATGACTACTTTGAATTCGTGTAGTAGCAATGCTTCCAAGGAAGTAGATGCCACCATTGTCAATATTCCGGTGGAGGCAGATGGTACTACCGACAATGCCAAAATGCCTGTGATAACATTTGAAACTACCAATCACGATTTTGGTAATTTGATGCAAGGCGAAAAGGTAAGCTATACTTATAAATTTACCAATACAGGAAAGGCACCTTTGGTGATATCTTCAGTAGTTCCTTCTTGTGGATGCACGGTGGCACAATTTACCAAAACGCCTATCATGCCTAACGGACATGGCACAGTGAGTATCAATTTCAATACCGAGACCAAGCGTGGTATGGTACAAAGTGGAGTCATAGTACAGGCAAATACCTATCCGTCAGAAACAAAACTTACTTTTACAGCAACAGTGAATAGTAAAAATTAAAATATAATAACGATGAATTTATTAAACATTCTACTTTATGCAAGCGGCAATGCTCAAGGACAATCTACCAATGGAGGTTTGGGATCAACACTCGTGTTTTTTGGATTGATGATTCTTGTTTTATGGTTGTTTTTAATCCGTCCTCAACAAAAACGTAACAAAGAAGAGCAAAAACTAAGAGAAAATCTTAAAAAAGGTGATAGAATTGTCACTATCGGTGGTATTCACGGAAAAATTGTTGAAATACAAGATACTACAGTGGTTATAGAAACCGAAGGCAGCAGAATGAAAATAGAAAAAACTGCCGTTGCACAAAATGTTACTTCCACTGTCAATAATGACAATAAAAAAGTGAAAATAGAAGAGCCTGCAGACGAAAAATAATATGGCAAAAGGTAAAAAAGGATTAAAAAATTACAGTTTGTTGTTGATATGTTTTTGCATATCTGTTATATCGTGGTTGGCATTAAAGATGTCGAAAACTTATCAGCAGACTTATCAAGTTGCAGTCGTTTTTACCAATATTCCTGCAGAAAAACAAATTTTCTATCAATCGGATAGTCTTTTAACAGTTGATGTAAAGGCCAAAGGTATCCAGTTGTTGCCAATAGAGGTGCGAAGAAAACAATTGTTGATAGACTATGAGATGTTGATGGCTGACAATCAAAAAGATCGCAACTATATTGTCATCAACAAGGACCAACTGACAGAATATGTGAAAGAACAAGAAAAATTGCCCGGAGAGGTAGAATTTAAAGATTTGAAAAATATTACTTTGCAATTAGAGGCAAAGCAAGACAAAAACAAGTAAAAAATATGATAGACTTCAAATTCAATACCATAGAAGAAGCCGTTGAAGATTTTAAAGCGGGAGAATTTGTCATTGTAGTTGACGATGAAGACAGGGAGAATGAAGGCGACTTTATTATGGCTGCTGAAAAAATCACCCCGGAAAAAGTCAATTTTATGCTTACTTATGGTCGTGGAGTGTTGTGTGCTCCATTGAGCCAAGAACGTTGCCAACAATTGCAGTTGGAAATGCAAGTAGATAAAAATACTTCTTTGTTGGGTACGCCTTTTACCGTCAGTGTAGATTTGCTGGGGAATGGCTGTACAACCGGAGTTTCTATGTCAGATAGAGCCAAAACCATCAAAGCTTTGGCAGATCCTAATACAAAATCAGACCAATTAGGCCGTCCCGGACATATCAATCCTTTGCGGGCAAGAGATGGCGGAGTGTTGGTAAGAGCAGGTCATACCGAGGCAGCTGTCGATTTGGCACGATTGGCAGGTTTGCAGCCCGCAGGTGCCTTGATAGAAATTATCAATCCTGATGGCACCATGGCACGTTTGCCACAATTGATAGAAGTAGCAAAAAAATTCAACATAAAAATTATCTCCATTCAAGATTTAATTGCCTATCGTGTTCGTACTGAAACCTTGGTACGCAGAGAGGAAGAAGTAACTTTGCCGACAAAATACGGCACTTTTCAATTGATAGCCTATACCCAACTCAACAACGGAAGTACGCATCTGGCATTGAAAAAAGGCAATTGGGAAGAAGATGAAGAAATTTTGGTGAGAGTGCATTCTTCTTGTGCTACCGGAGATATTTTCGGTTCTTGCAAATGCGATTGTGGCGATCAACTCCACACTGCTATGCAAATGGTGGAAGAAAAAGGAAAAGGACTTATCCTTTATATGAGCCAGGAAGGAAGAGGTATTGGATTGATTAACAAATTGAAAGCCTATCATTTGCAAGAATTGGGCAGAGATACCGTAGAAGCAAATCTTGAATTGGGTTTTCGTGCCGATGAACGTGATTATGGCATCGGTGCTCAAATATTGAAAGATTTGCACGCTACCAAAATTCAACTTATCACCAACAATCCGACCAAAAGAGCAGGATTGCTGGGACATGGTATAAAAATTGTGGATACCATTCCGATTATCATCAAACCGAATAATATCAATCTTAAATATTTAAAGACAAAACAAACCAAAATGGGGCACAATTTGCACCTTGATTAGTTTTGTGAAAAGATATTTAATAGTTGTCAATCATAAAGAAAGTATCTACAATATGGACGAAACTTTCAATTTGATAGATAAAGATATACAAGCCTATTGCGAGCAACATACTTCCGATGAAAGTGAGGTGTTGTATCAATTGTATCGGGAAACGAATTTAAAGACCGTTCATCCTCGTATGCTGTCTTGCAAAAATCAAGGAACATTCTTACAAATGGTCAGTCGTATGGTGCAGCCCAAACGCATTTTGGAGTTAGGCACTTTCACCGGCTACTCTACCATTTGTCTGGCAGAAGGTTTGTCAAAAGACGGACTCATCTATACGATAGAAAAAGACGAAGAAAGAGAACCCTTGATAAGAAAATATCTGCATTTGGCAGGTATTGAAAGCAAAACGCATCTTCTTTTCGGGCGGGCTTTGGATATTATTCCCCATTTGCAGGAAACTTGGGATTTGATTTTCATCGATGCCGACAAAGTCAACTATCTTAATTATTACAAATTATTGATAAATCACTTGTCGGAAGATGGCATGTTGTTGGCAGACAATGTTTTATGGAGCGGAAAGGTGGTCAAAGAAGTAAAACACAACGATAAAGACACGCTTGCCTTGTTGGAATTCAACCAATATGTACAGGCAGATGCCACTGTCAAAAACATGATTCTTCCCTTCCGTGACGGCATGATGTTGGTGGAGAAAAAGAAATAATTTTGTTTTTTAAGATTTCTTTACCAAACAATAATAATATTTCTATTATAGCCCGATTTATTTCAGCAGTTGATATACCAATTCATCTTCCCATTTGTTGTTGCGGAAAAACCAGTCTTTGCGAGTGGAGGTGTGTACAAAGCCGGCTTTTTCAAACAGGCGTCGGCTGATGGTGTTTTCAGCGGTGAGTGTACAAGACAATTGATGTACGTGTAGGGTGTTGAAGGCATAATCCACCAATAGACTTAAAGCCTCGCTTGCAAAGCCTTTGTGGCGGCTGTTGCGTTCTATCAATACACCCACTTCGGCACGGAAATCCCGCGGACTGAAATTAAATAAGTCGATAAATCCCACTGCTTTTCCGTTGGCACAATCACAGATGACCAAACGCAGTTGTTTCGAGCCGTATATGTCGGTGCGGGTGGCTTCCATGACATATTGTTCCAAGGCAAAGGAAGAATATGGCATCACCGTATCGCTGACCGCCCATACTTCTACATCGTTTTCAAATACATATAATGTTTGAACATCATTGAGTTCCAATGGTCTGAGATATACTTTTTTTCCTATCATAATTGTTTTATACTGTGTAGTTGGTGTGAATATTCGTTTCTTTCTATACAAAAAATACCTTTTTCGTCTATCCTGTCTATTCTTACTTTTCCGCTTGCATGAATAATTTTTCCGTCTCCCAATAATAGTCCCACATGGGTAATTTTTCCGTTGCTATTGGCAAAAAATGCCAAATCGCCGATTCTTGCTTGCGAAAGCGAAACGGCTGTTCCGCAGCGATTTTGTTGGGAAGCGTCCCGGGGTAAGTCTTTGCCCGTAATTTTATATACCGCTTGTGTAAATCCGGAACAATCTATGCCGAAAATGGTCCTCCCGCCCCATAAATAGGGTGCATTGAGAAACGAAAGAGCTGTTTCTTTTATACTTTCTTCAGAATAACGGTCTATTTTCAAGTGTTGATTGTTGTGGGAATTGCTATAAGAACTTATGGTGGAAACCACGGGCACTTCAAATTGTTCCGTCCCCAAGCAAATGCTATGTTCCGACGGTGATGTAAATGGCAAAGTGGAGCCTTGCGGAACCAAAAAAGAACATTTTCTCACCTTGTCGTAAACTTCGGTCGGTTCGTATGCAACGGCAGGCTTAAAATTGTCTTGATAATATTTTTTGTAACTGCTTTCGTGTATTAGAGCAATTTGACGGCGGTCGATATAACCTTCGTAGTTGTCGAACAATGATTTAATTTTTACCCATTCTTCTTGGTAGTCAACAATGTTGTAGGCTTCGCCAAACAATAGTTGCGATACCATTTCGGAGCGGTGCGATGCTTCCGCTCTTATAGGGATGACAGCGATATTGCAGAATGCAAAAATTTCCTTCATGAAAATAAAATGTAAATAATTTGGCAAAGATAACATTTTTTTTAATAATTTTGTATTTTAATTTTTATTATACAAAAATGAAGAGATTTATTATTCCAATGATCAGTACAGCTGTTTTATCAGTTGTTTTATGTGTGGGTTGCAAAAATACAACTCCACAAGAAGAGCCGGAGGTTTCCCCGTTGCAACAAAAAGTGGATGAATATGCTTTGGTAAAATTAACTACCGATTTAAGCGTATTGAGTGAAAAAGAGCAGCAATTGATTCCTATTTTTATAGAAATTGCTGACATTATGGACGAATTGTTCTGGGAGCAGTCTTTCGGCGACAAGTCTGTTTTAGATACCATCACCGATGGTGCCATGAAAGAGTTTGCCATGTTGCAATATGGTGCATGGGATCGTTTAGACGGTGAAAAACCGTTTGTTCCCGGCTATGGTGAAAAACCCAAAGGTGCCAATTTCTATCCACAGGATATGACAAAAGAAGAATTTGACGCCTTGGACAATCCGTTAAAAGACAGCCAATACAGCATTTTAAGAAGAGATGCCGACAAACAATTGGTAGTTATTCCTTATCACGAAGCCTATGCTGAAAAATTGGCAAAAGTGGATTCTTTGTTAGGAGAAGCTATCGCATTGGCAGAAAATCCGGGTATGAAAAACTATTTGGAAAAAAGAAGGGAAGCCTTCCGTACAGACGAATATTTTGAAAGCGATATGGCTTGGATGGATATGAAAGACAGCAAGTTGGATTTCGTTGTCGGACCTATTGAAAATTACGAGGATGCCCTCAACGGCTATAAAACCGCTTACGAGGCTTTCATTTTGGTAAAAGACGAAAAATGGAGCAACGATTTGGCAACTATCACCAAAATGTTGCCGGACCTTCAAAAACAATTGCCTTGCGATCCGAAATACAAAAAAGAAGTGCCGGGCACAGAATCCGATTTGAATGTTTATGATGTTATTTACTATGCAGGCGATTGCAATGCCGCCAGCAAAACCATCGCTATCAATTTGCCGAACGATGAGCGTGTACATTTGCAGAAAGGAACCCGCAGATTGCAGTTAAAAAATGCCATGAAGGCAAAATATGAAACCATTCTTGTGCCTATTGCCAATTTGTTGATAGATGACAGCCAATTGGAAAATGTAAAATTTGATGCTTTCTTCGGCAATGTTTGCTATCATGAAGTGGCACATGGCTTGGGAGTAAAAAATACGCCTAAAGGCAATCTCCGCCAGGCATTAAAAGAACAATATAGTGCATGGGAAGAGGCAAAAGCCGATATTTGCGGTTTGTTTCTAACACAAACTTTGATACAACAAGGTGTTATCACCAATGCGACTGTTGAAGATGCTTATATTACTTTTATTGCCGGCATTTTCCGCAGTGTTAGATTTGGTGCTACCGAAGCTCATGGAATTGCCAATATGATGTGTTTCAATTATATGGATGAACATGGTGCTTTCACTCGCAGTGAAGACGGCAAATACACCATCAATGTAGAAAAAGCAAAAGAAGCCATGGAAGGTTGGGCTGCCTTGATATTGGAAGTAGAAGGAGAAGGCGACTATGACAGGGCAAAATCTTATGCTGCCGAACATGGTGTAATTCGTCCGCAATTGCAAGCTGACTTAAGTAGAATTTCAGAAGCAAATATTCCTATAGATATTCGTTACGACCAAGGTTTAAAAGCATTGGGTTTGGCCAAGTAGGCGAATAAAAGAAAATAAAAAAAAGCGGTCTATGACCGCTTTTTTTGTCTTGTGCCAAGGCAAATTTTAATAATTTTGTGCTTTTACCATAAAATAAGCTTGCGGGTGGTTGCAAACAGGGCATACCTCCGGAGCTTTTTTGCCGAAGACAATGTGTCCGCAGTTGGAGCATTCCCAAATCATGTCTTCATCTTTGGAAAATACAAGCCCGCCTTCCACATTGGCCAGCAATTTGCGGAAACGTTCTTCATGTGTTTTTTCTATTTGACCGACTAATTCAAATAAGTTGGCAATGTCGTCAAAACCTTCTTCGCGTGCTTCTTTGGCAAAGGTGGCATACATATCGGTCCATTCATAGTGTTCACCGTCAGCTGCATCTTTCAGATTGTCGGTAGTACTTGGTATGCCGCCGTCATGGAGCAGTTTGAACCAAATTTTTGCATGTTCTTTTTCGTTATTGGCAGTTTCTTCAAACAAATTGCCGATTTGTACATAACCATCTTTTTTGGCCTTTGACGCATAGTAGGAATATTTGTTCCTTGCTTGTGATTCCCCGGCGAATGCTGTGGCTAAATTCTTTTCTGTTTTAGTTCCTTTTAACTTCATATCTTTTCTGATTAAAATGTAATAGACTATATTTTTATACGATTATTTTGCAAAATTACAAAAAAAATAGATTACTTTTTATAGACGAAAGAAAATTATGATTATCTTTGCAAAAA
>DBXJ01000051.1:14723-16524 GCA_002309475.1 Bacteroidales bacterium UBA1215 | reverse complement strand
TGCCAACTTAATTCTTGGCGATTCCGGAATGGTAGCGAAAGAAAATGACAGAATTTTGTTCGGCTATATCGGGAAAGATATATCCGGAAACATCTGCGATAGTGTGATTTGCAGAATGTCAACGGTAAAAATGGATAATGAATATTCCTGTCAAGAAGAAATTATGCATATTAGAAGTTTTAATCATAACAATATGGGAATGCAGTTTATATCGCATTACGATTGGATATTGGATAGAAATAATAGTAAAATATATGCTAAATTGATCCGTCCGCACGATGCGGATAATATATCGGATGGAAAAACCTTTTATAAAGTTGGTGTTGTGGAAGATAGGTTGGAAATTGTAACACACCGTTTAGAACAAGACAGCCTGCTGCCGATAGGAACGGTTGTCAAGTCGGTAGGTGGTGTTGCAATTACTTCGGAAAATATTTGCGAATATAAGGATATAGTCAATAAAATGCTCAACAAAGATGGCAAATGGTGGTTTTTGGATATTGTTTTTGAAGAAAAAAAATGAGGCAATCTTTGAGTTTTAATTTTTTTACTACTTTTGCATTCTAAAAATAGGTTTAAATGAAGAAATTACTTATAAGTATTTTTATCATAACATTATCCTTGAACACATTTGCTTGTGAGCAGTTTGGTGATACCATTTATATAGACGGGATAAAATGGGTGCTGTTGGGTAAGCCAATAGGGAATAAGTCGTTATATGATAGTCTTAAAAAGGTGTTTCCAGAAGACTGCATTTTTTCTACTAACAACTATGATGGTTATATTGGTTATTGGAGTATTAAAAATGAAAAACTATGTCTTGATAGTGTCAAAGTTACTACATACAATCAAGAAACTAAAAGATATCATGATTGCAGTATTTCCTCTGCCGACATGCAACGTGTATTTAAAAAATATTACGATAAAGACGAGATAATTGCCACTTGGGTGAAAGGTACTATTAGGGTTGCCAGAGGAAAATTGCTTTTATATGAAGAAATGGCTTATGAAAGAAATTACGAACAAGAGCAAATAATTACTTTTAAACACGGGCGGATAATAGAACGGCAATTATTTCATAATAGGCTGGTCATTGATGGTTTTTCTCTTCAGGACCTTTGGTATCAAGAACAGGAAGAAGTAAAAAAGAAATTACCTCTAAAAACGGATAATTATCCTGAATTGAATGATGTGAAGAGAATATGTTTCAACATAAGTCCGATTCAAATTGATTCCTTGGGTAATATGGTGGGAAATTGTAAAATAGAAGCATTTATAGTTCATAAAGTAAGTGTTGATCCAGAAAAAATAGAAAAGTTATTATTACATAATCGGTATGAACCTTACAAAATTGGGAAAAAAATTAAAGGGTTAGGTGATGAGATGAAGAATTTATTAAAAAATATACATCCTTGGAGAACCTATCTCATCAATGGTCAATATATTTCATCATACGATAGAGAGAAGGGAGAATACCCTTACATAATAAAAGATTGATACCAGATAACGATAATTAGGACAACAGATTTTTTACTACTTTTGCATTCTAAAAATAAGTTTAAATGAAGAAATTACTTATAAGTATTTTTATCATAACATTATCCTTGAACATCTTTGCCACAGGATTGGCCGGTGATATTATTTTTATAAACGGAGAACAGTGGATATTATTGGGCAAACCAATTGAAAGAGATTCCGTACTTTATCATAATTTCATAGGAATACTGCCAGAGGATCGTTCTTGTTCCACCGCCAATTGGGATGGCTACACTTGCTATTGGAGTATTAAAAATGAAAAACT
>DBXJ01000051.1:9320-14679 GCA_002309475.1 Bacteroidales bacterium UBA1215 | reverse complement strand
TGCAGTATTTCCTCTGCCGACATGCATCGTGTATTTAAAAAATATTATGATAAGAATGAAATATTTGCCACTTGGGTGAAGGGTACTATTAGGGTTGCCCGAGGTGAAATCTTATTATATGAGCACAGTGCATATGCTAGAAATTATGAACAAGAGCAAATAATTACTTTAAAAAAAGGGCAGATAAAAGAACGACAATCATTTCATAATAGGCTGGTTGTTGATGGTTTTTCTTTTCATGAAGACTTTGGACAGGAAGAAATAAAAGCAAAATTACCTTTAAAATTGGATGATTATCCTGAATTAAACGATGTAATGAGAATAACGTTCAAAATAACTTCAATTCAGGTTGATTCCTTGGGAAATTTGGTGGATTGTAAAGTCCAAGCATTTATTCGGCATCAAGGAGAAAGTCAAGAAATAGAAAAGTTAAGTGATGAGATGAAAAATTTATTAAAAAATATTCATCCTTGGAAAACATATCTCATCAATGGTCAATATGTTTCAACGTTAAACGATTGTGTGTGGTTTTTACCATACATAATAAATAATTGATCCCAGATATTGATAATTTAAGACAACAGATTTTTTATTACTTTTGCGTTTTAAAAATAGGTTTAAATTACAAAATTATAAAAAAAATGATTGGAATAGGGAATATTTTTTACCTTATTTTATAAGTTACATTTGGAAATTTTATGCGTTGTATCCAATAATTTCTTGAAAAATAACACTTTTATCACTTTTTAAATTATAAAATAAGATTATTTTCTTTTTATAATTTATGCCTGTAATTCTAAATTCTATTGCGGTTCTTTTCTTTTTTACGTCTTTTATATAAACATTAATACATATTACCCCCAAAATATACTCATTTTTTATTTCGTTGTAAAAAGTTTGTTCATATAAATTTATAAGCGACATTGGATTAGGAAATTCATTTTCCACTTTGTGCTCCAATGGATATATATTCTTTTTTTTATCCATTATCATAGCAAATGGATGAAATTCTCCGTAATTTAAAAGAAATGATGTCAAATATTCTTTAGCACTTTCGATTAAAACTATCTCATCTTCAGTTAGAAACATCAATTGTAATATTAGTTGGTGGTTAAATAAAAACTCATGTATAATCTGTTTTAACTAATAGTGTAATATTATTTTAGTAACCTCTAATTTTTCCCTCCTCATTGGTAGTTTATGGTAAACGAGGTTACATAAAACTACCCGGCTATCATACCAATAATAGAACAAGGACAACATATTTGCTTAAATTTTTTGTATTTTGGAAAGAACAAATAGTTTGTTACCATGTTTTTCTATTAAAAAAGAGGCATCTTCTTTATAAATTACATGTTTTGAATTGGGATTAAAGCAAATCCTTTTCAACGGTGTCTCGTGATATGGGAAGAATTCTTTGTAATAAACGATTTGATTACCTTTGACAAAAATAATTCTATCACCAACATCCTGCCAATACATATTTATATTTATTATAGAATTGATTTCTTCCAGTGAAATGTTAGAAGGGAACCAATACATAGTATCCCAATCGAAACCTAAAGCTTCACGGAAGTCGATAGTGTCAATCCCATTATCGTATGAGTGTTTGACAATATTATAAACATCTGACCTAAAGTAATTACATGAGGCTATCGTTAATAGCAAAAATACAAATACTAAATTATAAAATTTGTATTGCATAGTAAATCAAATTTTTATTTAACAAACCTATGCATGTCTAATATCAGGGCTTGGTCTAATTCTGCCAAGTGTTGCCGGTCGGTTTGGCTGAACATGGTTGCCAAAACACCGACAGAAACCTTTACAGGACGCAATTCCAACACATGCGAAAAAGCGGCTTTTAGCTTTTCTTCATCCAAACGGGCAGTAGCAGGCAGGTCGGCAGGGCGTTCAAAGACCAAAAAACTGAAGACATCGTTTTCTTTGCCGGCCCACATTTTTTCGTAGTCGGGATGGATATTGTCCAAATAGGCTGCCACAGGATGCAAACCGCTGATATGGGCTTGCAATTCGTTCAAACAAAAACCGGCAAAACGCATAGGATTGATTTCTATAGGAATGGCCATTTTTCCGTTGTAACGAAATTCAATGTGCATGGGGAAATCATGCAGACCCAACTCTGCATTAATGCTTACCAGAAAATCGTAGAATTTGTTGAAATATTGGTCATAAATACTTTTGCTTGTGCAGTACAAGCGGTCGCTGACATCGTTGTCCGATGCAAAACGATGATGGAAAATATTCAGTATCACGGGTTTCTTTTCTTCGTCAAAATAGACATCTACGGCAAATTCATCACCATGGATGTATTCCTCCAACAAAAACCGGTGGCTGCCGACTACAAAGTCAGGAAATTGCCGGCTGACATTTTCAAAATTGTTTTTTATGTCCGTCAAAGCATTGTCCCATTCTTGTTGATTTTGAATTACATATACGCCTGCACTGAGAAATCCTACCGAAGGTTTTATCACCAAAGGCAATTTCAAACCGGCTGTCGGAAAAGCGTACAATTCCTCTAAGGACAATTCTTGAAAATAGAAATCAGGATAAAGATGCCGGCACAAACGGCGAAAAGCCGCCTTGTCTTTCAAAAGACTGATTTTCTCTACCAATTCACTTTCAGGAAAATGTTTGTAAATCCATTCCAAGGCATTTTCCGACATGGTGTACATGCGGCCTTTTTGTCTATAAGATTGCTCAAATAAGGCATCATTTTGCAAATTCAAGGAATATCCTTGGTTTTTCAATTGCTCTGACATGGCATTGTACAATATCGGTAATTGCTTGCTGACAGCCATGTTTATCAGCATGTCGGATACGTAAGGTTTTTCTAATATCAACATATAAATATTCTTTCTTTAAAAAAGCAAAAGTAGCATATTTTTGTCATATAATTAAAATGAAAAAAAATCATTTTTGCACAATATTTTGCCAAAGAAGTGCATTATATGGCATATAAAAAGAAAAAAAATGAAAAAAATATATAGATTTTCCACGGGAGAGAGTTTTGAAGCGGAAAATTTCTTAGAAGTGCAAAAAATATTGCACGACCATGAACAATATCTGCAAAATTATCAAGAACTATTTGAAAGTAAGGATGACAGTGAATATGTTGCAAGAGGCAACGGTTTTTGTGACTCTAAATTCAGCGATAGTTTTTTAGAAGGACAAATGGACAAGTATCAGCAAAAAGTGAATGAATTGAAAGTGTTTGCCAAACAAGCACTTAGAGCCGATATAAAAATGTTGAAAAAACAACATACTGCTGAACAATTAGGGGAACAATCACAGCGGATTTTGCAAAAATTAGAGCAAACAAAAGATTTTCAACAAGCCGACAAGGTAATGATTTATAGTGCCTTGCCGGATGAAGTGCAGACGGCCGGCTTTCTGAAAAAATGGTGCAACAAAAAACAATTGATTCTACCGACAGTGGTAGGTGATGACATTGTTCCGGTAGCTTTGACGGCAACCACCATTTTCAAAGAAGGTGATTTTCATATTATGGAGCCGCAAAATGCTCCTTATGATGGTGATTTCGATTTGATGATAGTGCCCGGTGTGGCTTTCGACAGATTAGGCAATCGTTTGGGAAGAGGTCGCGGCTATTATGACAGATTTTTAGCAAAGCATTTGTCAGTGAAAAGAATAGGCATTTGCTTTGACTTTCAGCTTGTGGACGAAATTCCCACAGAACCCACCGACATAAAAATGCATGCGATAATATCGCTGTAATATTGATATTTCTAATTTTCATCAGCAAAATATTCACATGTTTTATTATCTGATTTTTTTACCAAACATGATTGGAAAAAACAATATATTGACAAAAAACCTTCCAAATGAGACTCAAAAACAGGATGCAAAAGCAGTTATTTGAGATGAATATTTTTTATGATGACAATTTTATCTGTTTGTGGATTGTTGTTTAAAATTCTGTTTGTCAATTGTTTGATGGTTTTAAACCAAGATATTTGTTTGAAAGAAAATAAAATAAACAAAAAATGCAATTTGTAAGAAAAAAAATGCGATATTTGCACTCTTAAAATTCATAAATTTATAAATAACATAAAACATTAAACTATGCCAGTAAAAATAAGATTACGTAGATGTGGAAAAAAGGGACAACCTTTTTATCATGTAGTAATTGCGGATGGTCGTGCACCTCGAGATGGTCGTTTTATAGAGAAAATTGGCACGTACAATCCGCTAACCAATCCAGCAACAATCGTTCTTGATTCAGAAAGAGCATTGCATTGGGTAAATTGTGGAGCGCAGCCAACTGACACTGCTAGAATGATTCTAAAAAGAGAAGGCGTTTATTTGAAAAAACACTTGGACGGTGGTGTTCAAAAAGGTGCTTTCACTCAAGAACAAGCCGATGCTAAATTAGCCGCTTGGAAAGAAGAAAAATCTAGAAAATTAAACAGTGTTGTTGAAGAAGAAAGAAATGCTGCAAGAAAAGATCGTAAAGATCGTTTGGCTGCAGAAACTAAAGTAAGAGAAGCCAAAGAAGCTGTTTTGAACGAAAAACGTAGAGCAGCAGCAGAGGCAGAAGCCGCCAAAAGAGCAGAAGCAGAAGCCGCTGCAGCAACCGAAACCGAAGCAGCAACAGAAGCTCCGGCTGAAACAACAGCAGAAGAAAATCCAACAACTGAAGCTTAAGGGTTGGTGCTATATGTTTAGCGACTTTTTTTATTTAGGAAAGGTTACCAAACATTTCGGCTTACAAGGGGAAGTTGTAGTGTTGTTAGACACAGACGAACCCGAAAAATATTATTCTATGGAATTGGTTTATCTTGATATAGAAGGTGAACCAATTCCTTTTTTTATCGAAAATATCAAAGTAAAACAATACAACAAACTCATCATCAAATTCGCTGATGTAGATTTTGAATATGCTCAAAGATTGGCAGATGTGAAGTTGTATCTGCCGCTTTCCCAACTTCCAAAACTCACCGGCAATCAATTCTATTATCACGAAGTGATAGGTTTTGAGGTGGAAGATGTGCATTATGGAAAATTGGGCATATTGGAGGAAGTTTTGGAATATCCCGCTCAAGCTGTCTTCAAAATCAAACAAAATGACAAAGAAATTTTAATGCCGGTAGTCGATCCTTATATTAAACAAGTGGACAGGGAACATCGTAAAATGACGGTGGAAACTCCGGAAGGTTTGGTGGATTTATATCTCAACGAATAATTTTTGCACCGGCAAAAAACAGCCCAAAGACAACTTATTTTAACTATTGATTTGGCATTATTAATTATTTTTGCCAACATTATAGAATAATTAGAAAAAAATAAGTATTTTTGCTTTTTGAATAAATAGATA
>DBXJ01000051.1:4923-9231 GCA_002309475.1 Bacteroidales bacterium UBA1215 | reverse complement strand
TCCATTAATCCTGCAACAGCCGGCTTTTTTGACGGAAATGTTCGTCTTGGTGCCTATTATAGAACACAATGGAGAGCCATTTCAGAACCCTATCAAACGGCAGGCTTGGAAGTGGATTTGCCATTGAAAAAACGTGTAAGACAACAAGATATATTTTCCATGGGAATCAATGTGGATTATGATATAGCCGGTGACTCCAAATATAGCACCATACAAGGAATGATGTCGCTGGCTTATGCTCATGCACTGAATCATCTAAACAACCATTTCCTGATGGGGGGCATATCGGCAGGTTGTGTGCAACGAAGTTGGTCGTATTCTTTGCTGAAATTTGATGAACAGTATCAAAATGGCACCTACGATCCGCATATATTGATAACAGAGCAATTCCCTAGCAATGGTTTATTGTTTTTTGATTGCGGAGCAGGACTTGCTTGGTTTTATCAGCCGTCTCTTTCAGCACGTTATCAAGCCGGATTTAGTATGTATCATTTCAATCGTGCAAAAATTTCACTTTACAAAGATGACGATGTGCGTTTGCCGATAAAATATATCTCATATTTTTGGTGTGCTTTAGGTGTCCGTGACAATATGGAATTACAACCCAGTATATTCTTTGCCCGTCAAGCGAAATATCAAGAAATTCAATTGGGAATGGCCTATGCCTATTTTTTCCATTTTGACAGCAAATGGTATATCAATCAATTAAATATCGGCTTGTATTATCGTTGGGGTGACGCTATTTATTTGGCAATCGGTGGAGAATGGAGACGTCTTACCTTGGGTATCAGTTACGATTTTAATGTTTCCAAATTGATGAAAGCCAGCGAGGCAAGGGGTAGTGTAGAAGTGAATTTATCTTATATTTTCAAAACATATAAGGTGCCAAGAGCTAAAAGTATTCCATGTTATTTGTTTTAGATATGAAAAGGAAGTTGATAATCGGATTTTTATTAATCACTGCTTGTGTAAGTGCACAAGAAGTGTCTAAGACAAGTAATCTTGCTTTGGCCCAATATTGGGAGAAAACAGGAGATATATTGGCTGCCACCTATTTTTATAAAGAAGCCTTCGCCGAACAACCCGTCCAACCTATAAACAGATACTATCATTATGCCGATTTGTGCAGGCAAATCTACCATTATTCAGAAGCAGAAACCTATTACGAGAAAGTCTGTCAGTCTGATAGCATTAATAGTTATCCGCAAGCATGGTTTTATTTATCGCTGGTTCAAAAAAATAATGCAAAATATAGTCAGGCAACAGCATCATTAAAAAAATATCAACAAACCAACGATGCTAATGATATCTTGCAACAAAGAACCATTGCCGAATTGGCATTTTTGGCAAATATTGAAGAAAAGATAAAAGATACTTTATGGGTGCAAGTGGAAAAAGCACCTACAAAAATCAATACAGAATATTCCGAATTCAATGCATACGATCATGCAGAGGGTATTTATTTTTCTGCATTACGTCCCTTGTCGGATAATAAATACAGCAATTTGATAGATCAATATGTTATTACACAAATATATGTGGCTCCATATATTGCTCAAGGGGTGGGAGAAGCATATTCCATATCGTCAAAAATCAACGATTCCCGCTATCATAATTGTCATTTTTGTTTCAACAAAGACCAATCTAAAATTTATTTTAGCCGTTGTTTGGTCAACGACAAACAAACTCGTTATAGCATTTGGACAAGCACCATTGATGACAATGGTCATTGGAGCAAACCTCAAAAATTGAATGCCACCATCAATCAAGAACAATCTTCCAATTCTAATCCGTATTTGTTGGAATTGGAACAATATGATATTTTATATTTTGTATCTGACAGGGCAGGCGGTTATGGTGGAAAAGATATATGGTATTCCATTATAGAAAATGAAGAAATAAGCGAACCGGTGAATGCAGGAGCCAAAATCAATACAGCCGGTAATGAAACAACACCATTTTATCAGTTGTCAACGCATAGACTATATTTCAGTTCTGATTTTCATCCCGGATTTGGCGGTATGGATATTTTCTATTCCGAAGGAGAATTGTCATCTTGGTCGGAAGTGAAAAATGCAGGCTATCTGCTTAATTCTCCTGCCAATGAAACACATTTTGTTTTCAACGAAACCGATAGCAGCGGCTATTTTTCTTCCAATAGAAAAGGCTCCTTTTATTATGGCGAAGAAAGTTGCTGTGATGATATTTATAGTTTTGAATTAAAACCGGATACATTAATCTATTATTGTGATACCTTGTTGGCTATCAATCATGAAGAAATTGAACAAAATATTCAGCAATTATTGCCGATAACTTTGTACTTCCACAATGATGAACCAAATCCGAGGTCGATGGATACAACTACCACCATAGACTACAAAACCACTTTGCAGCAATATGTGAAAATGATAGGCATTTATCAAGCAGAGTATTCAAAAGGATTGAAAGACAAAGAAAGAGGTCAGGCCAAGCAGGATATTGAAGATTTCTTTATCCAGAAAGTAGAATATGGATTGCAATTGTTGGATCAAGTAAAACAATGGTTGTTGATAGATTTGCAACAAGGCAACGATGTAACAATGACAGTTACGGGTTTTGCCAGTCCGTTGTTCTCCGATAAGTACAATACCAATTTGTCATCCAGAAGAATTGTAAGTTTTGAAAATTATATTTGCAATCAACCGGAATTTAAACCATATATCGGCAAGACACTTCATTTTATCCGACAGCCTAAAGGAAAATCCTTGGCGGCAAAATATGTCAGCGACAATCCTAACGACAAACGAAATTCAGTTTATAGTATTTCGGCGGCATTGGAGCGTAGAATACAATTGACAGAATATCAGTCGATACCATCAGAAAATAAAAAATATTTGTCTGCCGTAATGCTGCCGGCGGCAAAAACCATTACCATCAAAAAACAAAAAAATATAGATGTTTATGACTTTTGTTTTGAAATTAAAAATATTGGGAATGAGGAACTTATTATCAATTCTGTTACCTCAACATTGCCGGAAATAAAACTTCTTTTGGATGAAAAAATAATAAAACCACATGGAAATACGTTATTACATATTTATTGTCGCCAATCGGATTTCTTTAATAGAAAAACAGGAATAATAGAAATAAAATCAAATACACAAAAGGAAGACATTGAAGTAATTTTAGAATGAGAATCTACAATAAAAAAATAGTTGAGTGGCTAATATTAGTATTGATAATCATCACTTTTGTGGGTGTGATTGTCTATACCAACTATATGCTTGACAAAATTGCAGATTCAGAACGACAAAAAATAACCATCTGGGCGGAAGCCATTCACCAAAAAGCCGATTGGATGGCTTATACCGAAGACTTTTTTTCCACTATCAGTGAAGATCAAGCCAATAGAGCCAATTTGTTGGGACAAGCTTTCAAAAAAATAGTCAACTCCAATCCCAACGAAGATATTACCCTTTATGTGGATATGATAGCCTCCAATAAAACAATTCCTTGTGTTTTAATGGACGAACAATACCATATTACAGAAACTAAAAACATTGATTCTGTAGAATTGAAAAATATACTTTCTCAAGACAATCTACAACAATCTTTGGAAGATAACGGCTATAAAAAAATCCCAATCAACTATTATAGAAATAGTTACGTATATCTCTATTACAAAGAATCTTACATTTATACACAATTGAGAACCATGATGGACAATTTGACTAAAAATTTCTTCTCGGAAGTAGTGGAAAATGCTCCATCGGTACCGGTAATTATTACAGATTCTTCTAAAAATGAAATTATCGCATACGGAAATATCGACACAGGACAAATTCATAGCAAAGTCTATCAAAAAACATTGATAGCAGAGATGGAATCTGACAACGAGCCCATAAAAGTTTCTACAGGTACTAACAATTATAGTTATGTATTTTATAAAAATTCCGGTGTTTATACAACTTTGCGATTTTTGCCGATTATTGAATTTTTATTAGTAATTTTGTTCGCTGTAATTATTTATATGTATATCAATCGAACCAAAGCATCGGAGCAAAATCAAGTATGGGTGGGAATGAGCAAAGAAACTGCTCATCAATTAGGTACGCCGATTTCTTCTTTGATGGCATGGTCGGAATTGCTAAAAAACGAACATATAGATGATTCTATTTTAAACGAAATCAATAAAGATATTTCCCGCTTGGAAAATATTGCACAACGTTTTTCTAAAATCGGTTCCGATCCGAAGTTGGTAGATGAAAATATCAATACAGTGATAAGCGAATTTGTTGCATATTTCAAAAACAGAACTTCTTCCAAGGT
>DBXJ01000051.1:1468-4846 GCA_002309475.1 Bacteroidales bacterium UBA1215 | reverse complement strand
GTAGATGCCATGAACGGGGTGGGGAATATTACCATAGACTTGTTTGATAACAAAAAATATATCTATATTGAAATATCCGATACCGGAAAAGGCATTGAAAATAAATATCAAAAAAATATTTTCAAACCCGGTTTCACTACCAAGGAACGTGGCTGGGGTTTGGGATTAACATTAACACAACGAATTGTAAATGAATATCATAAAGGAAAAATAGAATTAAAAAATTCAGTAGTAGGAAAAGGAAGTACATTTAAAATAACATTGAGAAAAAATAATTAAATAAATAATAATTTAAATTAACTAAAATGAAATCAAAATTACTAATCTTTATCTTGACATGTTGTTGCATGGGGCTGTTTGCACAACAAATGATTGTCATCTCGCCAAAGGAAACGCAAAAGGCAGAGAAATTGTATAACAGCGGTTTAGAGAAATTCAACAAACAATCTTACGATGCTGCCATCAAAGATTTGAAGGAATCTATTAAGACAAATGCTAATCTTACTGAGGCTTACAAGTTGTTGGCAAAAGCATACCAACAAAACAACCAAAATGAAGAAGCATTGAATACTTTACAAGCGTATTCAAATGTTATCAGTCAAAAAGATACGGCATATTTTCTAATGTCAAAATTAGAAATGGAAATTGGAAAATATCAAGAAGCAGTTTCTTATGCCGACCAAGCATTGGCAGTTAACAATAGCGATTACAAAACCTATTATGTAAGAGGTTTGGCTAATTATCTTGCAGAAAACTACAATGCCGCAGTTGCCGATTTCAGCAATGCCATCAACCAAAATGCCAATGTTGCTCAATTGTACAACGAACGTGCAAGTGCCAACAGAATGAATGGCAATTACGAAGCTGCCATCGCTGACTATGCAAGTGCTATACAATTAAATGGTAATGAACCTGCATATTACAACAATATGGCAAGTGCTCAATACGAAAATGAACAATATGATGATGCCATTTATTCTTATAGTCAGGCATTGTCATTAAACGACAAATATTATTCTGCTTACAACAATCGTGGATTGGCAAAAATACAAATGTTGGATTATGAAGGTGCTATAGAAGATTTTAATGCATGTCTTTCTATCAATCCTGATTTATATCAAGCATATAGCAATCGTGGCTATGCTTATTACAAATTGAAAGAATACGATAAGGCCGTTGCAGATTTCACCACAGCTATAAACAAAAATAGCAACTATGGTGAAGCATATATGCACAGAGGCAATACAAAAGAAATGATGCGAAATCCGGAAGGTGCTTGCCAAGATTGGGCAAAAGCCGCTGAATTAGGTGTTGAAAAAGCTCAAGAATATATTAACAATCAATGTAAATAGAGAATATTATGAAACGTTTATTTTTATTATTAGCAATCAATATGTTCATTTTGGCATCTTTTGCTCAAAATGTTGAATTTACTTCTGAGAATTTCCCAAATGACAAATCGGGTTTAAAAGAAGCTATCAATAATATTAAATCAGGTAACAGTTGGTTTAAAGATGATGACGCCATTTCATACGTATCTGCACTTAATTTCTATTTAGAAGCTAATAAATTCAATCCTAACAATGCAGAATTGAATTACAAAATTGCTAAATGCTATTACGAAATAGGTGATGCAAACAATGCTGCCAAATATGGTGCAAAAGCATACGATTTGAATCCAAATATCAACAATGAAGTTATTTTCTTCAAAGCACTCAACTGCCAATACAATATGGAAGTTGTTCAAGCAATTGACTTGTACGAACAGTTCTATGACAAACCGGGTACAACGGCAGAAGAAAAAATAGAAACTAAAAAACATATTGCAGAATGCGAAAGATGCAAAAATATGATGCAATATGAATTCAACTGCTTCATTGACAACATGGGCAGCAAAGTCAATACAGAATTTGACGAATATGGTCCTGTAATTACTTTAAATGATTCCACTTTGTATTTCACTTCCAGACGTGAAGGTAAAAAGATTAAGATTGCCGGTGACGGAAAATATTATGAAAATGTATATGTAAGCCATATTGGTCCCGATGGAGAATTCAATCTTCCTACACGTGTAGTAAAATTGTGTGACAAAAAACATGTGGCTGTTCAAGCTATTGCTAAAGACGGCAAACATATAGTGGTTTATAAACCTAAAAAAGGCGGGGACTTGTATGAAGCAACTATGACAAAAAATTCTTTCGGCAAACCTAAAAGTATGGGTAACAATATCAATACAAGAGCTCACGAAACTTCCGCATCTTACTCTTTGACAGGTGATACCTTGTATTTCTGTTCAGAAAAGAATGGCGGTCAAGGCAAACACGATGTATATATGACTGTAAGAGACGGTAAAAAATGGGGTAAAGCCGTCAATATGGGAACTACTATCAATACCGAAGGTGACGAAATTGCAGTTTATGCTCATCCAGATGGTACATTATATATATGTTCCGATGGTCATGAAACAATGGGCGGTATTGACATCTTTATTGCTAAACAAGAAAATGGTCAATGGTCCAAACCTCAAAATATCGGTTATCCAATTAATACTCCTAATGATGATGTTTATTTTGTAGTAACTCAAGACGGCAAATTTGCATACTATTCTTCTGCAAAAACAGAAGGCTTGGGTGGTCAGGACTTGTACAAAATTACTTTGTTGGGACCTCAAAAACAATTCGTTCTTTATTTGGACAATACTTTGATTCGCAATATTGATATCTTGGAACAAGCACAAGCCAAAGCAATGGAAGTGGAAAAAGACAAGATTACTATTGTTAAAGGTGTTGTTTTAGATGCTGATACAAAGCAACCTGTTTATGCTACCATCGAATTGTCAGATGTTGACGAAAACGAACTATTGGCAACATTCACCTCCGATAGTGTAAATGGAAAATATATGCTTTCTTTGCCGGCAGGCAAAAACTATGCTGTAGCAGTGAAAGCTGAAGGTTATTTGTTCCATTCCGAAAACTTTGATATTCCTGACACTGCAGACCAACAAACAATAGAACAAACTATCTATTTGGATAAGATTGCCGTTAACAAGACTATCGTTTTGAAGAATATATTCTTCGACAATGCAAAGGCAACCTTACGTCCGGCTTCTATGGTTGAAATTGAAAATGTATATAAATTGTTAACTGAAAATCCGACATTGTGCATTGAAATTTCCGGACATACCGATAATGTAGGTAGCAGTGCTTACAACAAGAAATTGTCTAACAACAGAGCAAAAGCAGTTGTTGATGCTTTGGTAAAGAAAGGTATTGACAAAACTCGTTTAACCTATAAGGGTTATGGTTTCGACAAACCAATTGCAACCAATAAGACTCCGGAAGGAAGACAATTGAACCGTAGAACAGAATTCAAGGTTAC
>DBXJ01000051.1:0-1396 GCA_002309475.1 Bacteroidales bacterium UBA1215 | reverse complement strand
CTAAATGATTCCATCTTATTTGCTCGTTTCTAAATACCAATAGGGTAAATATGGTGAAAATAGTTAAGGAAACAACTTCTTGAATAATTTTTAATTGTACTAAAGAAAAAGGACCTCCATTCGCCTGAAAACCAATTCTATTGGCAGGTACTTGAAAACAATATTCAAAAAAGGCAATACCCCAACTAATCACTATAACACCTATCAAAGGTAGTGATTTAAACCAGTTGTAATTGTTTAGTCTTAAATGACCATACCATGCCAAGGTCATAAAAATATTTGATATACACAAAAAAATGATTGTTTGTACAGCTTTATTCATGTTGTTGATAGTATTCAATGAGTCCTATGATAGGATTTTGTATTATTTTATAAATATGGATATGATATTCTTCTGCAACAATATATAATTGTTTTTCAAATACTTTTGCTATAGATCCCACAAAACCGATAGGCCAAGTTTTGTGTTCTTCAAATGGTAAAACTTGTTCGTTGAAAAAGGTGCGAAAACATTCTTTCACCAATTCATTAATATACGGATGTTCTATATGCTCTGATGCGAAGTGGGAAAACTGCGAAAAATATGCATTCGTTTTCTGTGCGGCATACAAGTCGGTGATGATCTCAGATTTGTTTTTTTGATAGGTTTGAAAAAATGTTTCTTCCAAATCTACCGGAAATTTATTTTTAAGAAAATTTTTCAAAATCATTTTGCCGATGTAGGTGCCACTCCCTTCATCACCAAAAATATATCCTAATGAGAGTATCGATTTTTTTATCTTTTTTTGCTCGTAAATACATGTATTAGAGCCTGTTCCGAGTATGCAACAGATACCTTTATCCTCGCCAAAAATCGATATTGCCGCTCCGAGTGTATCTCCCTCCACAAAAATGGCTGCATTTTGAGATATTGTTTTCAAGTGACGGCACATCATTTCTTGTTTTATGCTTTTGGCACAACCCGCACCGAAAAAATGGATAACCTTAATTTTTGCTTTGTATAAGTCGAGTAGGGAAGAAGCCTGCGAGATAATAGTTTGTATTTCTTCCTCTGAAAGGTAGTTGGCGTTGATGCCTTGTGTTTTAAATTGCTTTAAAACTTGATTTCCGTCTATCAAACACCAATCTATACTGGTTGCTCCACTGTCAGCTATGAGTTTCATAAGTGATTTTAAAATGCAAAAGTAGAAAAAAATATGTAAAAAATATGAAATTTTACAACCGATTAAGATGTAAAATAATGTAAAATTATCATTTTACAGATTGTAAAATATGTAAATCCTGTAAAATATGTATGATAATTTACAGTAAAATGATATTATTTACAAAAATTTAAACGAATAAATCATATTTAATAACATTAAATAATTTAATTACAAGTTATTATAATATTATA
>DBXJ01000039.1:273-23355 GCA_002309475.1 Bacteroidales bacterium UBA1215 | reverse complement strand
CCGCCCTTTCAGGGCGTTGCAGGGCGGTGCGTCCCCGAAGGGGCAGCATGCGATAGCCCAATGGCAACGCCTTGGGCTGTGGTAACGGCAACACAAGTGATAGCAAAGTATTCAACCAAATTATTATCAACGATATCCAATTCATATTATACCAGTTGCCCGATAAGGTAAATATCGAAACAAGGTTGTAAATATTATCTGTTGTCGGTACCTTCTGTGGATTGTGGGCGGGTCTTCGACAAACGTAGATACCTCAGTATCGAATGGCAAACCTTTACGCAATCAATTTGTTTTTCGTCAAAGTCTTGTGTATTCCATTTTTTTGTTGTCCCTTTGCAGCGGATTTTGATTTACAAATCGTAAAAAAAATATAATTTGGAAAGCGTAATACAACAAAAACTATCGTGAGGAATGAAGATAATAGAACGCAAGAATTATTTGGAAAACCTTAAAAACAAATATAGTTGACAGGACAATCAACGATATCCAATTCATATTATACCAATTGCCCGATAAGGTAAACAACGAAGCAAGGTTGTATTTATTGATTTTTTAGGTTGAGAATGAAAAAAATGACAAAAAAAGGACTCAACAATGGAAAAAATGATATTTTTGCAAATTCATACCATAGATAAATCAGGACATGGCACAGCGGAAAAACAAATTGAAAATTGCATTGATATACGATTTTGACGGCACCTTGTCACCGTTGAATATGCAGGAGTATGATTTTTTGAAGTCGCTGCATATAGAAAAAGATGCTTTTTGGGCGGAAACCAACGAGTTGGTAAAGAAAAAAAATGCCAACAATGTGCTTTGCTATATGAAGTTAATGTTGGAAAAGGCCGCTGCTAAACATGTGCCTGTCAGGTATAAGAATTTTGTGGAATTCGGCAAAAGCATCCAACTTTACAAAGGCGTGGAGCAGTGGTTTGACTTGGTGAATGAGTTGGGACGCAAAAACGATATCGTGGTGGAGCATTATATCAATTCCTCGGGTTTGAAAGAAATGATAGAAGGCACGCCTGTCTATAAAAATTTCAAGCAGGTGTATGCCAGCAACTTTATGTATGACGAAAACGGGGTGGCGGTATGGCCGGCGGTAGCCGTGGATTTTACCACCAAAACACAGTTTTTGTTCATGATCAACAAAGGCATAAAAGACATTCGTGACAATCACAAGGTGAATGAATTTGTCGCAGAAGACGATCGTCCTGTTCCTTTCAAGCACATGATTTATTTCGGGGACGGCGAAACCGACATACCGTGCATGCGTATGATAAAAAATCAGGGAGGCTATGCCATTGCGGTCTATAATCCCAAAAATAAGGATAAAAAATCCAAAGTGGAAAAATTGATACAAGAAGACAGAGTCAATTTTGTCTATCCCGCCGATTATTCTACAAAAGGGAAAATCTATCCGACCGTGGAGGCTATTATGAAATTGATGAAATCGGAATACGATTTGCGGCAGATAGAGTTAAAGCAAAAAGAAGAAACAGGAAAATAAAATACGATTAAGTAAATATAAGAAGATGATTCCGTTTTTATTGCAAGATACGGCACAGGCAGTCCCTTCGGCAAGCAACTCGTTCACCACTTGGCAGGTGGCAGTGTGGGGCTTGATAGGGGTGTTTATGTTTATGATAATATATATGTGCATCATAAAAATAGTACATGTGATAAAAAGCAAATTCAAACCGGAGGAGTCATCCGACGAAACAGAAGAAAATATAGAAGCATGATAGAAAATATAACTGCAGAAAATGCTTACCAAGCCGCACAAAAAGGTGCCATATTGGTAGATGTAAGAGAAAGTATAGAGGTGGAAGATGTATGGATGGATATGCAGCAGGTGATGAAGATACCATTGTCGGTCTTTGCCAAAGAATATACCCGGATACCGAAAGACAAAGAAATAATACTTTGCTGTGCCATAGGTCTTTCCAGCGAAATTGCCGCAAAAATTTTAGACGAAAACGGCTATAAAAAGGTAAAAATAATTGAAAACGGTTTGATTGCATGGCAAAAGGCCAAATTGCCAACCAAGGCGAAATATATGTGTCATTGCGGTAATGAAAACAAAGAGCAAAACAAATAATTGTATGGACTATAAAGCAATTTTCGACAAATTTTCCAACTATAAAATATTGGTTATCGGCGATGTGATGTTAGACGATTACATTGTCGGCAGTGTAAGCCGAATATCTCCGGAGGCACCGGTGCCGGTGGTGGACATAGCACAACGTTATGCCCGCTTGGGGGGAGCTGCCAATGTGGCTTTCAATATCAAAGCCATGGGAAGCACCGCCATCTTGTGTTCGGTAGTCGGCACTTGCAAAAAAAGCGACACCTTTATACAGTTGTTGCAAAAAGAAAATATGCCCATAGACGGCATCGTGCGAAGTCAGGACAGAAAAATGACGGTGAAATATCGTGTCTTGGGCAACAATGTGCAGTTGCTACGCATGGACGATGAAGAAAAAGACGAACTTTCTCTGCAGGACAGACAGGCTTTGCTGGCAAAAATAAAACATTATATCACCACAGAGAAAAATATCGCCATTGTATTTGAAGATTACGACAAAGGAGTGATTTCCTCCGCCCTCATTGACGAGGTGGTGGCAATGGCTCAGCAATATCAGGTGCCGATAACGGTGGACCCGAAAAAACGTAATTTTTTGCATTATCATCATATCGATATTTTCAAACCCAATTGGAAAGAACTGCGGGAAGGTTTGCAATTGGACAAAACGGAATTAGACGACGAGGTGTTGGCGAATGTACGGCAATTTATGCAGCAAAAAAATCATAAGCATCTGCTTTTGACCATGTCGGAAAAAGGTGTCTTGATGGCAATTTTGGCAGGTGAAGAATTGCAATTGCATAGAATCAATGCCATAGTAAGAAATGTGGCAGACGTATCCGGAGCAGGCGATACCACTATTGCCGTTGCCACCTTGTGTCTGGCAGCCGGCATGGACGCTCAACAGATAGCTGCATTGTCAAATTTGGCAGGCGGCATCGTTTGTGAAGAAGTCGGTGTGGTAACTATCAACAAAGAAAAATTGCTCTCGGAGGCAAACCGTTTGTATTAACAGACAATTTTTTTTGAAAAATAGCGTTACTGCTATATGAAGATGAAAAAAATTATAGTGGCATTTTGTTGTTTGGTAATGGTTTCCATGTCAGTAATGGCACAGTGGAAGCCTCACAATATGCCGGAATACGACCGGAAGATATTCCATTTCGGCTATGCCATCGGCTACAATTTTGCCAATTTAGCCATCCATCCGAAATCTAATTTGAATGAATTTGATTCCATCATGCGAGTGGAAACTACCGGTATGAGTGGTTTTGATATCGGTATTATTGCCAGCCTTCGCTTGGGCAATTATCTCGATTTGCGTTTTATTCCCAATATTTCTTTGATAGACAGAAAGGTGGACTACAAATTGAAATACGGGGAAAATAATGAAATTTCGTGGCGGTCGCAAAGTATCGAGTCGGTATATATCAATTTGCCGGTGTTGGTAAAATTGAAATCTTCCAGAATGGGAAATTTCCGTTTTTATGTAGTCGGAGGTTTCCAATATAGTTTCGATATGGCTTCCCGGTCCAAAAAACGTAATCCTACCAATGCGGTGGTATTAAAACTCAAATCCAGCGATTTTGACACACAAGTAGGTGTCGGAGTGGATTTCTATTTGGAAAGTTTCAAATTAAGTTTGGAAGGAAAAATGTCTTATGGCCTTATCAATATTCTAAAATCGGAAGACAACAACTTATCGAATAGTGTGGAACGTTTGAGTACCAAAACCTTCCATTTTTCCATTTTGTTTGAATAAATTATTCCGGGCGGACATAAAAACGAGTGGTTCGTTTGGCAGTGAAGATATGTTCCCATTGGTCGGTTTCGAAATCTATGCAGAAACAGGCACCTGTTTGCATATAGTGGCTGAAATCGGCAATAAAAAATTGGGCTAAACTGCTCACTTGCGGATTGTGTCCGACCAACATCACCGAATCATCTTGGTTGTCTTGTGCGGCAATAATGTCTATATAATCGTCCGGGGTACCGGCATAGAAGGCATGCTCTTTGATAATTAAATTCTTGTCAAGGCCTAAATGCTCGGCAATAATAAGGCTGGTTTGCAAAGCACGTTTGGCATCGCTGGTATAAATATGTTTCACTTGACAATGTTGTGCCGCCAAAAAGTCTCCCAACTTGTGGGTGCGGTCAATGCCTATCGGCAACAACTCCCTTTCAAAATCATCAATGTGATGACCGGTTTTGGCATGTCGTACAATGTAAATCGTTTTCATATTCAAAAATGGATGAAAGTGATATATTCTCCGAACGGAAAAAAGTGTTTAATCGTATATAGATATACAAAAAAGTTGAAAGCAAAAAATAAAATAGCCGCCAATGCCGCCGGCAGATGGGTAATGCGAGCTATCAAAGTAGCATCTCCGGCATGCTTGCTGTCGGTAAATGCTAATTTGACAATTATCAAAACACTTCTGATGGATTCCAAAAACATCACAAAAGCGTAGGCATAGGCAACGGTATTGATGATAGTGATATCGGCTTTGGCAATCAAAAACAAATTCAATATAATGAAAGTAAGACACCAAAATATACCGTAGCTGTTGCGAATATGGAACAATAAAAATATGAAAATCACTATGCACAAAATGCCGATAAACAAGTCTTGCATGCCATGGGAGATTAGATAAAACGCCCCGCAACTCGCCAAGGCGGAAACAGGGTAGCCCACGGCGGTAATCAAAAAATCTTTGAAAGTGCTGCCGGTGGATTTCCATGTGGTAAGTCCTGACAGGTCGCTAAAAAGATTAATGTTGATTTTTTGTCCGCCCAACAATAGCGATAGGAGGGCATGTCCGCCTTCGTGAAAAAAAGTATCCAACATGCGGACATATTTTCCGATAAAGGGAATGCTCATCAATACTATACACAATGCCATCAGTAGATAAAATTCTACGTTTGTATTGTGTATCCATTGTGAAAAAACTATATCCAATTGCTAAAGTATTAAAGAATGATGCTTGTGCTGAGCAAAGCTTCGAACAATCCTAACAAAAAACCGACATAAATTTGAGCAATGCTATGGGCATTGAGTTGTAAGCGAGCCGATGCCGCAATGCCTGTCAAAATAAACAAAATAGGAAACAATAAAACAGCGTTGAAAGTGCAATAGGGATGAATAGCCAGCAAAAATCCGATGGCAGTGCCGATAAAAAAAGTGTGTGCACTTATTTTCCAAAAAACAGTAATCACCAGAATGCTGATCAGTGCATTCAACAATATGCTAATCATCAAGAATAGCACGGGATTCATATTTTTGTCTATCAGATTGAGATTTATCACGATGCACAGTTCCACAATAAAACATAAATAGGCAATAAGTCTGTCGTGCGAATCGGAAAGTGTCAGCGTTTTTATCCATTTTAATTTGTAAAAAAGCAAAATACACAAAATAGTGGCAATAGTGAGCAAGACAATCAAAAAACTATCATGCCGCATCATAGAAAGTGTGCTTATGTGAAATTGTCGCTGGCTGAGCAAGAATGCATACAAGGCTACAAAAATCAGCAAAGGATGTAATATAACAGAAATGATTTTTGCAAGTGTATGATTCATAGTATGTTGGTTAAAAATGGCGAGAAACTATTTATTCCTCGCCATCAAGTATATAATGTTGTTTTTATTTTGCGTAGATAAAATTCTTACCGATATATCTTGCAGTTTCTCCTAAAGATTCTTCAATACGCATTAGTTGATTGTATTTGCAAATTCTATCGGTACGACTTGCCGAACCGGTCTTTATCAAACCTGTATTTAAAGCGACTGCCAAGTCTGCAATGGTAGTGTCTTCCGTTTCACCGGAGCGGTGGCTGATAATAGCGGTGTAGCCGTTGCGATATGCCAAATTAACGGCATCGATAGTTTCTGTCAGCGTACCGATTTGGTTTACTTTGATTAAAATGGAATTGGCAACACCTTTTTCAATGCCGGTAATCAAGCGTTGGGTGTTGGTAACAAACAAATCGTCACCTACCAATTGAATTTGATCGCCGATTTGGTCTGTCAACAGTTTCCATCCGTCCCAATCGTCTTCTGCCATACCGTCTTCAATGGAAACAATCGGATATTTTTCCACCCAATTTTTCCAGTAGTCAACCATTTGGGCAGGAGTAAGTTCTTCACCTGTTGACCATTTTAATTTATAAATATTTTTTTCTGTGTCAAAAAATTCCGAAGCGGCAGGGTCTAAGGCAATGCAAATTTCATCACCCGGCTTACGACCTGCTTTTTCTATAGCTTGAAGAATTACTTCTACTGCTTCTTCGTTGGATTTAAGATTCGGGGCAAAACCGCCTTCGTCACCAACATTGGTAGAATAACCTTTGTCTTTCAAGACAGTTTTTAAGTTATGAAAAATTTCCGCTCCCCAACGCAAACCTTCCGAAAAACTTTCTGCACCAATAGGCATAATCATAAATTCCTGAAAGTCGATTGCATTGTCGGCATGAGAACCGCCGTTTAGAATGTTCATCATAGGAATAGGAAGGGTGTTGGCATTTACTCCGCCGATATAACGATACAAATCTTGACCGGATTCCAAGGCGGCTGCTTTTGCACAAGCTAAAGAAACGCCTAAAATGGCATTGGCACCCAAATTGCCTTTATTGTCGGTGCCGTCCAAGTCGATCATTCTTGCATCTATAATATCTTGTCTGTCAACAGGATATCCTTTCAATTCTTCAGCAATGGTTTTGTTGACATTTTGAACAGCTTTCAATGTTCCTTTGCCCATAAATAAAGTTTTGTCGCCGTCACGAAGTTCTACAGCTTCGTGCACACCTGTGGATGCACCGGAAGGAACGGCTGCACGTCCCATGGCTCCGGCTTCTGTATAAACGTCAACTTCTACTGTTGGATTCCCTCTTGAATCTAATATTTGTCTTCCTGCAATATGTACTATTCTACTCATAGTATAAATGTATTAAAATGTTAATGTAATGTTATTAAAAAATCGGGCAAAGGTATAAAAAATATTGTTTTCTTTAAAAGGGTGGATATTTATTTTTTTTAACAATATTTTGTTTAATATTAACGATTCTATAAGAAAACACTTCTCAATAGCAGAAAAAATACTACCTTTGCAATCTCAATAAGAGATGAAAAAAATAAGTTTTTGCGGTATCGTTTTTTTGTTTTGTGCAATTGTTTCGTTGCATGCACAACATTTGGAGCAGTATTATGCTGATGCCAACGGCTTGTCGTCTGCCGGTTTGAAAACGGCCTTGGCCGGTATCATCAACCCGCATCACGAACTTAGCTATGATACTTTGTGGCAGTGTTTTTATACGACCGATTTGCGAAGTGCCGGCAATTATGTGTGGGATATGTATTCCGATTGCCATTTTGTGTATAGCAATGATCAATGCGGCAACTATAAAAATATTTGCGACTGCTACAATCGTGAACACTCTTTCCCGCAAAGTTGGTTTACATCCCGTTCAGCCATGGCGACCGATTTGCATCATATCTATCCTACAGACGGCAAAGTCAACAATATGCGTGGCAGTTATCCCTTGGGAGAATGTTCTTCCGGCACCGTATATGGTTTAGGAAAACTCGGCAATTGCACTTTTTCAGGTTATTCCGATGTGGTGTTCGAGCCTGCCGATGAATACAAAGGCGATTTTGCCCGTACCTATTTTTATGTAGTCACCTGCTACGAAAATGAACAAACCTTGTGGCCGTCGTCAGCAATGATCAACAATACCGCTTATCCTTCTTTTAACACATGGAGTTTGAATTTGCTGCTCAAATGGCATCGTCAGGACCCGGTTAGCAACAAAGAAATCAATAGAAACAATGCCGTATATGCTTATCAATACAATAGGAATCCGTTTATTGATTATCCTGTATTGGCAGAATATATTTGGGGCGATAGTGTGGGGCAGCCGTGGAATTTGCTGCCGACAGATGATTCCACACGCATAGAGGAAATTGCTTTTACAATAGATGTATATCCTAATCCTTTCAACGATATGCTCACTATCAATACCAACGAACCAACCGCTTATCAAATTTTGGATATTTGTGGGCGAACTTTGCAAAAAGGTATAGTGGAAAACGGAACGCAATTAGACCTGTCGCATTTATCTAACAATGTCTATTGCTTGTTGTTGACAAGGCAAAATGGATTAAAAGTTTACAAAAAAATTGTCAAACAAAAAAAAGATTAGTTATGAGTATAGTAAGATTGACAAAATGTTTTCATTTTGAAATGGCACATGCCTTGAATTTTTATGATGGCTTGTGCAGAAATATTCACGGTCATTCCTATCGTTTGGAAGTAACGGTAAAAGGGGAGCCGATACAAGATGTCAATTCCCCTAAAAACGGCATGTTGATGGATTTTTCCGACTTAAAACATATTGTCGAAGGCTCTATTATTCAACGCTTCGATCATGCTTTGGTATTGAGTTCTCAAACCAGTCAAGATTTGATAGAAATGTTGAAAAAATATTACAAAAAGATAGAAATAGTTGACTATCAGCCGACTTCTGAAAATTTTATCATGGATTTTGTTCCATTGATACAACCTCATCTGCCCAAAGGAGTGCAATTGTATAGCATTACCCTTGGCGAAACGGCATCTTCGTATGTACAATGGTTAGCGGAAGATAATCAATAATTAAATGACTTCTGCGACAGTAAAAGTACTGCCTCCCACAAATATCAAATCTTTTTTCGAAGCATGTTGCTTGGCTGTTTTGAGAGCTTGGGCTATGCTGGTATATACTTCTCCTTTTAAATGATATTTGGCGGCTTCGGATTGTAAAATGTGAGCGTCTAATCCTCTCGGAATATCGGCTTTGCAGAAATAATAGGTGGCTTTTTGGGGCAAGAGCGGTAATATATGTTGCAGGTCTTTGTCGTTTACTACACCTAATACTATATGCAGTTGCTGATACTTCATGCTTGCCAATTGTCGGCTTATCAATTCAATGCCGGCTTGATTGTGTCCGGTGTCGGCAATAATGAAAGGTTTTGTCCCCAACAACTGCCAGCGTCCCATCAAATGGGTGTTTTCAATGCAGTTTTTAATGCCTTTTTTGATGGCGGCATGGGAGATGAGTTTGTTTTTCTCCGCCCAATCGGCACAAGCAAGCACAGTCGCCAAATTCTCCTCTTGGCAGAGACCGCCTAATGGAGAAATCAACTGTTTGTATGCCGTTTTTTTATGTCCGTCTTGTATGCGGTAAGCGGCATAATGGGTCCATAGTTGGTGTTGATGGAGAGTGGTTTTATATGCTTTTACTTGAAATATGTTTTCTGCAAATAGACAAGGAGCATGCCGTTGCTGTGCAATTTTTATAAAAACATTTTGTGTTTCTTCCTGTATTTTTCCGATGATGACAGGTGTGTCTTTTTTGATAATGCCGGCTTTTTCTTTGGCAATCGATGGCAAAGTATTGCCTAAAAATTGCATGTGGTCAAAGCTGATATTGGTGATAACACTCAATAGGGGTTGTATCACGTTGGTGGCATCCAATCGTCCGCCTAAGCCGACTTCAATAATGGCGATGTCCACTTTTTGTTCTGCAAAATACTCAAATGCCATTGCCACTGTCATTTCAAAAAACGATGGCTGGATTTCTTCTATCAACGATCGGTTTTGTTCTACAAATTGCACCACTTTGCTTTGCGGAATTTTTTTACCGTTGATACAAATTCTTTCGCGAAAATCTTTTAAGTGAGGCGAAGTATAGAGTCCGGTTTTATATCCGGATTCTTGAAAGATAGATGCCAAATTGTGCGTTACAGAACCTTTTCCGTTGGTGCCGGCCACATGAATAAAGCGGGTGTTTTTTTCCGGATGTCCCAATGCTGACAAAAATTGCTTGGTTTTTGTCAATTTGCCATCGTATGCAGCACTTCCCATCAAATGATACATGGGTACTGCCTGATATAAAAAATCTAAGGTTTGTTTGTAGTTCATCGACACTTGATTATTGTTATGCTGCTATTGAAGAATGAAACGATAGGTGATAACACCTTTTTCTTCAGTTTGAGCATCACTTTTTGCCTTGAATTTAGATTGGCGGGCAGCAGTTTCGCATTCCTCCCACACTTGCGAGTCGGTGATAGTGGTGCCTTTGATGCCGGCTTTTGCATATACCACGTTGCCGTCTCTGTCGGCACGAAATTCCACTTTTACCACTCCTTCCAAGTTGTTTTTCGATTTCGGGAAAGCCTTTCTCACAACAGGACGTCCGTCCAAATAGAAGTCTCCGTCACCATTGCCGATGCCACCGCCCGAACCGCTTCCTGTACCTGTGCCGCTACCGGAGCCGATTCCCGTGCCGTTGCCGGTGCCTTGTCCGTTGCTGTTATTGGTGTTTCTTTTGCCGGGGAACAAAGCATTCTTGTTGACAACTTGCTCTTCTACAACGTCTTGTGTAGGTTGTGTTGTGGTAGTGGCAACCGTTTTTTTAGTGGTGTTGGTTTTTACTGTTGACGAAGGAAGGGTAGTAGTTTCTTCGCTTTCTTGTGTCAGCAATTTTTCTGCAGCGGCACTTGTTTTGGGTGCCGATTCTACTTTATGGTTGGCATAGGAGCCACCGCCACCGCCGCCCAAGTCAACTTCTATACCGTATTCCGGTGGAGGCGGATATTGGTGGGTGAGACCTAAAAAGAAAAAACATACCAAAACAAGACCATGTATTACAATGGTAGTGGCAAGAGCAATCATCTTGCTTTTTTTGTTGTTTTCTTCTGAATCCGGATAGCCGTATTTTGTAGTGGTCATATTTATTTCTTTGGAGACGTTGCTAAAATAACTTTATGCTGTTTTCCCTGTAATTCATTAATATTATTGACGGCGTCGATAACATATACTAAATTTTGTACCGGAACAGTTTTGTCTGCACGTATCACCACGGCGGCATCGTCGTTTTCAAGGGCTAGTCTTGATTCAATTTCTTCATTTAAATTTTCTTCTTCCACTGCCATCAAATCTTTGCCTTGAAGAATAGCATAGTCTAAATTTTCGTCTATATATACCTCAAAACTACGACCGGTAGCCGCTTTGCTGGAACTATTGGGAAGCAATAGTTTGATAGCATTGGGACTTACCAATGTAGAGGTAATCATAAAAAATATCAAGAGTAGAAATACCAAATCGGCTTGAGTCGATAAGTTGAATTCTACGCCATTTTTAAAATTAGATTTAATCATGGCAGATTATTTTATAGGTTCGTTAAGTAAATCCATAAATTCAGTTGCCCTTGCTTCCAACAAGAAAACAATGTTGTTGATTTTTGACACCAAAACATTAAAGCAAATGTAACCGAGTATGCCGACCACCAAACCGCTTGCAGTAGTTATCAAGGCAGTGTAGATACCGCTTGCCAAGTCTGCAATTTCAAGGTTGTTGCCCGATGTGGCCATATCGTGAAATGCTACTATCATACCTGCAACTGTTCCCAAAAAACCGAGCATAGGAGCGATACTAGCCATGGTGGAAATGGTGCTTACACCTTTTTCCAATCGGCTCACTTCCAATTGTCCGACATTGGAAATAGCTTCATTGATGTCTGTCAAGGGTTTGCCTAAACGGGAAAGTCCCTTGTCGATCATTCTTGCAATAGGAGTGTCGGTTGCCTTACACAACGAAACTGCTGCATCTAAACGATTGTTGTGGATATTGTCGCGAATGCTGTTCATAAAATTGGTATCATCTTTGGCGGCTTTTTGGATAGTAAGATACCTATCTACAAAAATAAAAATGATGATAGCTGACATGATAAGTAGAGGAATGGTAATCCAAATACTACCTTTGTCAAATAAAAGACTAAGAATACTTAATTTTTCCTCTGTCGGAACAACGGCCTCTGCAACGGCATCTGTTTGTAAAAGAATAAATTCTAACATTATCGTCTATTTTATATTTTGTCTTGCAAAGGTAAGATATATTTATACATTGATTTTTTATAAGATATATTTTTTATAAACATAGAAATGTTAAAATACAGCACCGAAAAAAGTGAAAGAAAAAACAAGTTAAAGACCGCTATTTTGTTTATAAAAATGTTAATAAGTAAATGGGTAAATCAATAGTTCGCCTTGAAAAAAATGTTATCTTTGTATGTTTATAAGACGTTTCTTTAAGAGATTAAAAATGAGCGAAATAGAAGAAGGAAAAATGCAAGAAAGTCAGCACTATGATGCAAGTAACATCCAAGTTCTGGAAGGATTGGAAGCTGTTAGAAAGCGTCCTGCCATGTATATTGGAGATATAGGCGAAAGAGGTTTGCATCACCTTGTATACGAAGTGGTGGACAATTCTATTGACGAAGCATTAGCCGGATATTGTCATAATATAGAAGTTACTATTCATCCCGACAATTCTATCAGTGTTTTGGATGATGGTCGTGGTATCCCTACCGATATGCACGAAAAAGAGAAAAAATCCGCCTTGGAAGTTGTCCTCACGGTATTGCATGCCGGTGGAAAATTTGACAAAGGTTCCTATAAGGTTTCCGGTGGTTTGCATGGTGTGGGCGTGTCTTGTGTAAATGCCTTGTCGAAATATTTGCGTGCAGAAGTTTATCGCAACGGACATCGCTATGTGCAGGAGTATGCCTACGGCAAACCAAAATATCCGGTTAAAATTGACGGAGATTCCGACAAACACGGCACTTATATTTATTTTACTCCCGACGATTCTATTTTTGACGCAACAGTATATAAATATGATACATTGGCAGCTCGTTTGAGGGAATTATCCTATCTGAACAAAGGTATTAAATTAACTTTGCAAGATTTAAGAGAAAATCCTAACGAAGACGAACTGAGAAAAGATGTTTTTTATTCAGAAGAAGGATTACGGGATTTTATCGACTATTTAGATAACAGCAATAAAGACAAACTCATGGAAGAACCTATCTGCATGGAAGGTGAAAAAAACGGCATTCCTGTCGAAGTAGCCATGCAGTACAATACTTCTTATTCCGAAAATCTACATTCTTATGTAAACAATATCAATACCATAGAAGGTGGTACGCACCTGACAGGTTTCAGACGTGGTTTGACAAAAACTTTGAAAAAATATGCCGACGACAACAAATTGTTGGAGAAGTTGGAAAAAGATAAAATAGAAATCACCGGAGACGATTTCCGTGAAGGCTTGACAGCTGTTATTTCCGTCAAAGTGGCAGAACCGCAATTTGAAGGCCAAACCAAAACCAAATTGGGCAATAGCGAAGTTGACGGTGTTGTCAGTCAGATAGTCAGCGAAATGCTTACCTATTATTTGGAAGAACATCCTTTGATAGCTCGTCAAATTGTTGATAAAGTGGTTTTGGCGGCTATGGCAAGAGAGGCTGCAAGAAAAGCCAAGGCAACCGTTCAACGTAAAGGTGCGCTCACCGGTTTCGGCTTGCCGGGCAAATTGGCAGATTGCTCCAGCAAAGATCCTTCCGAATGCGAATTGTTTATCGTCGAGGGAGATTCTGCAGGCGGTACCGCCAAAAAAGGCAGAAACAATCGTACACAAGCTATCCTTCCCTTGAGAGGTAAAATTCTAAATGTAGAAAAAGCCTTAGAACACAGAATTCTTGACAACGAAGAAATAAAAAATATCTATACCGCTTTAGGCGTTTATATAGAAAATACGCCGGAAGGCAAAAAGTTGAATGTTGACAAGGTACGCTATCATAAGGTAATCATTATGACCGATGCCGATGTGGATGGTGCTCATATCGCCACTTTGCTATTGACATTCTTCTTTAAATATATGCGGGAAATGATTGACTTAGGCTATATTTATATCGCCACACCACCGCTATATCAAGTGAAAAAAGGTAAAGACGAACGTTATTGCTGGACAGAAGAAGAAAGAGTTCGTTTGATAAATGAAATGGGACAAGGCAAAGAAAAAGGTTTGCACGTACAACGTTACAAAGGTTTGGGAGAAATGAATGATGTACAATTGTGGGAAACCACCATGGATCCCGAACGTAGAACCTTACGCCAAGTGTCAATAGAAAATGCTATGGAAGCTGCTCATGTTTTTTCCATGTTGATGGGCGATGATGTGGCTCCTCGTAGAGAATTTATTGAAAAGAATGCAAAATACGCAAATATTGATGCATAACTATTTTAAATTTTAGTGAAGGGCTTGTGCGAGAAATCGCGCAAGCTTTTTTTATTTGATTGTTAAGATGAAAATATTTTGTATAGGCATGAATTACAGGGCTCATGTGGAAGAAATGGGTAAAACTTTTCCTGCTGAGCCGGTAATTTTTCTAAAACCGGAAACCGCATTATTGCAAAAAAACAGACCGTTTTTTTTGCCCGATTTCAGCAATGATGTGGAATACGAGCTGGAAGTAGTGGTGCGAATCGGCAAATTGGGGAAATGTATTTCGCCTAAGTTTGCCCCCACTTACTATGATGAACTCACAGTCGGCATAGATTTTACAGCCAGAGATATACAAAAAAATGCCATTCGATTAGGACATCCTTGGGATGTCGCCAAGGGTTTCGACAATGCCGCACCGATTGGAGATTTTCGTTCAAAAAGCACTTTACCGCATACAGCCGACCACCTCAACTTTCATCTTTTACTCAACGATGAACAGGTACAAACGGGCAATACCGCAGATATGATATTCGGCATAGATGAGTTGATTAGCAAAATTTCTCAATATTATACACTCAAAATCGGAGACTTGATTTTCACCGGCACTCCGCTCGGAGTAGGAAAGGTAGGCATCGGCGACCATTTGCAGGCCTTTTTGGAAGGTGAAAAATTGTTGGACTTCTATGTTCGATAATTGTTATTCTTCCATATCGTCGTAGTCGCTGTTTTCACCGGAATTGTTACGTCTTTTCACCTTATAGTTGGATAAATTATAGGTAAGCGTTAGATATACTCGTCTTGAATCACGTTGATGACGCATTTTGCTTTCGTAGTAAGAATTGCTGGTACTCCCGTATGATTCAACGTAGGTTTGTCGTGTGTTGAACAAATCGTTGACATTTAAAGCAATGGAGAAAGTCTTTTTGAAGAAAGATTTTTTTATGCCGAAGTCAATGCTCCAAGTGGCAGACATTCTGCCTTGTCCGGCACCGCCGCTTTCAAATCCCATGCTGTTGAGTGTCAGCGATGGCGAACGATAGTCGGCTGTCAGCTGTATTTGAAAATCCAATGGTAATGTAAAGGTATTGTTCCACCGCAGTCTCCAAGAAAAATCATTGCGTAATGATTTGTCATACAATGAGTCGGCATTGACATAAGTTTGAAAAAGATTGGCATTCAAACTCAATCTCCACACTTTCCACAATTCTTGTTGGTAGGCGATTTCCAAACCAAAAGAATGACTGTTGTTTAAATTGGCATAAGTGGTAAAGGTGGTGGAATCGTTGATAAGTATGGTATATCTGGAAATGATTTTTGTTCTAAAGCGGTAGAAAACATTAGCCGAAAGAGACATCTTTTTATATGTCAAAAGATATCCTAAGTCAAAAGAGTGGGTGAGTTCCGGCTTCAATTCTCTATTGCCTTGGCGAAGATTTAACGGGTCGATATCATTTAAGAACGGGTCTAATTCATGTCCGCGAGGTCTGCGAACTCGCATGCTATAGCTTAGTTGCATTGAATGCATCGGATTGAAATCATATCTTAAGTGAATGGTCGGAAACAAATTGAAATAAGGTGCGGGTGAAAATACATCATTGCTTGACTGAAGTTCGGAAATGTTTTTAGCTAATTCTGCCCGTAGTCCCACTTGATATTTGAAAACATTTTTAATGCTGTTGGAATAGATTAAATAAGCGGCATTGATAATGTCGGTATATTTAGAGGCATCGTTTCTGTCGGTTTGTTCTATCAATAAGGAGGAGTCTTCTCCGATATAATAAGTATAGGTTTCTTTTGTCAGTTTATAACTCAGTTTGTAGCCGGTCTCCAAGCGTCCGCCATTGCCGATAGGGGTGACAAAGTCTATTTGTGCATTGAAAATTCTGCCGTTATTGTCGGTAATAGTTGACTGATAATAGTCGTAGGGCGGAATTATATAGTTTTTCTCAACAATGTTTTGATCGTAGCGATTGTTGTCAGAGAAGAACATGTCTATTGTCAATTCTCTACCTTTGACAGTAGGAGAGGTATATTTATAATTGATAGATGCGTTGAAGTTGTGTGTCGGCAGTTTGGGATTGTAGGAATGTTGGTTATAGAAAGAATTGTTTTTGCCGGTTGTCAAAGAGGTGATGTCATTAATATGGTAGTGCATTCGCCTGCGATAGCCGAATTCAAACGAAATGGTGTTGTTGTCGTTGATAAAGTAGTCAATTCCGGCTCTCACATTTTGCGGTCGTCCGTTCATGATGTATTCTGACTTTTGGTTTAAAAAGGAAGTGTCGTTGTTGAATACATTCATTCTGTTCATAGTAGAATGATTGGTAAACGAAAAACTTCTAAAACTATAGCTAAGGAAGAAATTGACCTTTTTGACTCTAAAATTCAAGTTTAGGCTTGCATTGTATTTGCCGAAATACACGTTCTTTTTGTCATCGCTCATGCCGGCACCTATTGAAGCGGAAATATTGAAGCCGAGTGTTTTTTTCTTTTTCAACACCACGTTGATAATGCCGGAAGTGCCGTCAGGTTCGTAGCGTGCCGATGGATTAGTCACCACTTCCACACTTTCTATCATGTCGGCAGGAATTTCGTCCATTGTCAGGTTGGTCGGGCGGCCATCTACCAAAATGGTAACACTGGAACTGCCTCTTAGACTGACATTACCGTCTAAATCCACCGATACAGACGGAATGTTTTCCAAAATATCTACACCGGTAGAACCTTCTGTTACAATACTTTTATCTACATTGAAGACTCTTTTGTCAAGGTTGCTTTGCAACATTTCCCGTTCCGCATTAACGGTAACACCTTTCAAGGTTTTTGTGCTGGTATTGATTTTTTGTTTGCCGGTTGTAACAACAGCTTGTTCTTTGGAAACAGAAATATTGTTGATATAAAGTGATTTATATCCGATGTAGCCAATTTTCACCATATAGGTTCCGTAGGGAACGGGGGCAATGATGGCATAACCTTGTTCGTCGGTAATGCCACCTGCTATCATGGTGGAGTCTTCGGGTTTTAATACGGTAACGGTGGCATATTCCAAAGGTGTGTCGTCATTGCTGACAACATAACAAACTACCGCACCTGCGCCGTCTTTTACCATTTTGTGAGCTTCGGCGAGCACCGCTTTGTTTTGTGAAAAACATGTGGCGGCAAGTGTCATCATATAGATGATTATAAGTAAAGTTTTCCTTTTCATAGATGATTTACATTTTCCAACATGGGGACAAAACTGCAAGGACCATATTCTGTTATTTGATAGTTGTTTTCGCTCTGGCGGACTACTTTTGTCATAATTTGTTGGTCGGTACCGATAGGTGCTACCAAAATGCCGCCTATTTTTAATTGTAGCAATAAGGCTTGAGGAATGCTGGGGGCTCCACAGGTGATTAAAATTCTTTCGTATGGAGCAAACTCCTGCCAGCCAAGATATCCATCGCCGAATTTTGTAGCAATGGACAGCGAAAGTTGTGCAAACAATTTCTTCGCATGTTCATACAAATCTCTCTGTCGTTCAATGGAATATACATTTACTTTCATTTGTTTCAAAATGGCAGCCTGATAGCCGCTGCCGGTGCCGATTTCCAAGACTTTCATATTGGCTTGTACTTCCAAAAGAGAGGTTTGTTTGGCAACAGTAAAAGGCTGAGAGATAGTTTGATGACAGCCGATAGGAATAGCAGTATCCTCGTAGGCTTTATGGTGTAAAGTGTCGGATATAAAAAAGTGACGGGGAACTTGCAGCATGGCAGACAAAATATCGGGGTTGTCAATCCCTTTTTGTTTCAAGCCTTCTACAAGCTGCCTTCGTAGTCCTTTGTCTTGATGGCTATCTGTCAGCATATAAAAAAGATGATAAAATCATCTTTTATATTTTAGTAGGTTGGTATTAAACGTTTAGCATAACAGGCATCAACAACATGAGAATGTCTTCTTCTGTTTCTGTTTCGTATAGCGGATATATCAATCCTGCTGATGTAGGTTGTGCAAACTTAAATATCACTTCAGGAGTATCTAAGTTGTTTAATATTTCCAATAAGTATTTCACGCTGAAGCCGATTTCATAGTCTTCAATGCCGTCTGCATTTTCAAATTGGCAAGGCATGGTAGTGGTAGCTTTGCTCGATTTGTCAATATCTTCAGCCGTCATTTTGATATGGTCGTTTTCTATTTTGATACGAATTTGACTGGTAGCTTGGCTGGTGTATGGAGCAATACTTTTCATTCTTTGCAACAACGATGCACGTTCTATTTGAAGAATATTGTTGTTGTTGGCAGGAATTACTGCTGCATAGTTAGGATATTTGCCTTCTATCAATTTTGAAATCATTTGCATGCTGTCAATTGTGAAGCTGACTTGGCTCTCGTTGAATTCAACGGTGACAGTGCCGTCTAATGATTGCAAAGCACTCTTGAGGGCTTGCATAGGTTTTTTCGGCAAAATAAATGAACCTTCCATGCCGGTTTTTACTCCCATGTTGTTGTAGCGTGCCAATTGATGTGCATCGGTGGCAACAAATGTGATATGGTCCGGATGCAATTCACAGAAAATACCTGTCATCACAGGACGAATGTCGGAAGTGCCTGTGGCACCTATCGTCTTGGATATGGCAGTTGTCAAAGTTTTTGCATCTATAGTAAATGTTCCTACGTTGGTCAATTCCGGTTTAACAGGAAATTCCGAACTGCTGTTGCCGACCAATTGATATTTAGTGTCGTCAGCGGACATTTCTATGGCGAATGTTTCTTCGTTGATGTCAAATGCTACAGGAACATCCGGAAGATTTTTCAATGTTTCTAGTATAATGTCTTGAGGAACTACCAAGGAACCTTCTCCTTCGCTATCTGATAATGTTACATTTATAACCAATGTGGATTCTAAATCGGTGGCAGTAAGTGTGAGTATATTGTCGTGCACCTGAAACAATACATGATTGATAATTGGTATTGCTGCATTGGCTGTAGCAAGGGCACTTACTGTTTGTAAATTCTTAAGTAATAATTGTCTTGGAACTAAAAATCTCATAATAATCTATTTTAATAATAAATGCAAAAGTATAAAAAAAAAAGCGAATTTTCCCCAAAATATTTACAAATTTTTAAAAAATTATGAACAGGAAAAAATATTTATTAACAATTGAAAATCACTATTTTCCGCTTTTTTTGAGCATACACAATATGGTGTAAATAATGATTTTTATATCCAATGTCAGCGATTTGTTTTCAAAGTACATCAAATCGTATCGCAAACGCTCTATCATTTGATCGACGTTTTCGGCATATCCATAACTTACCTGTCCCCAAGAGGTAACGCCCGGTTTTTCCAACAAAAGCAGGCTGTAGTAGGGGGCTTTTTGCATAATTTGGTCAATATAGTATTGTCGTTCAGGACGATGTCCTACCAACGACATGTCGCCTTTCAACACGTTGATAAACTGTGGCATCTCGTCCAAGTGGGTGCGGCGTAGAAATAGACCGAATTTGGTAATTCTGTTGTCAAATTCGTTGGATAGCTGCGGACCATTGGCTTCCGCATTTTCATACATGGAACGAAACTTGATAATATGGAAGGGCCTGCCGTTTTTGCCGACTCTTTCCTGCCGGTAGAAGATACTGCCCGGTGACGACCTTTTTACGCCAATGGCCAATACTAAATAGAGTGGCGACAAAATAGTCAGTATCAAGGTGGCAAATATAATGTCGATAATTCTTTTGCACAGCATTTGCCATTGCGGCATTTCGTCAAAACTTACTTCTATAAACGCTTCGTTGGCAATATTGGTGTCTTTGACGGTTTGTAGCAAATGGTCTTCTATGTTGGGGAGTATTTTCAATACAATTTTGTTGAGGGCCACTTGCGGCAGCAATTTTCCTAAAATAGTTTGTTTGTCATCTTTGACAGCCACAATCACTTCTTCAATATGGAATTGTTTTATCAAGTTTTCCAATTGTTCGTAGTTGCCCAAATATTTGATTTTGCTGTCATTTTCAACATGTGGGTCTTCAGAGATGGAAATGTAGCCCAAAATATTGTTTTCCAAATTGTTAGGTTTGCTTTTGATGGCCTCTATCAATGAGCAGCAAGTGTCGTAGTTGCCGATGAAAATAGTGTTGAAGGTAATTTTTTTCTTTTTGATTCTGTATTTCAAAATCGTCAAAAAAGAAAGTCTCGCTATGCTGGTGAAGAGCAGTTGCAAGCCGAACAATCGCAAAAACAAGATGATATAATCCTTGTAATCGGTAATTTGGTCGTCAAGGATGACAGCGAAAAACAAACACACTGACCCGAAAACGACTATATAAAATGTCTGTGTAAATTCTTTCAATCTTGATTTTTTCCATACATGATTGTAGGTGCCGTACAAAGCATACAACACCACCCAGCACAAAGGAATGACAAAAATGCCGACATAGAATTTCCAATCCACAAAAATCGACTGCCAAACTTCTGCAGAAGTAGAGTGATAGAGTTCTGCAAATTTTCTGAAAGTAAAAAACAAAAACCATGCTAACATGGATGCAAAATAATCCATGAGAGCATACAGGGTGACAATTTGTTTTTTGTTGAGTTGTTTGGTCGTCTCCATTACATATATACTACTTTGATGTTATCCAATAAAAAAGTATCCAGACTGGTGGCCGATTCGCGATAACCTTTCAGGTAGATGTCGAAGTGGGTCATCTGCAAACCTGCATTGTTGATAGCTTCGGTGAGGTTGACATACACCTTTCTCCACGTAGAGCGTTGCTCGGTGGCATTGATATGGACAATGGCAGTTTGTGTGGATCGACCGGTGGAATGGTGGAAATAGCTGCCGATTTCTAAACTCTGTGTGCCGGAATAGTTTATCTCTAAGAAGCAGATAGTCATGGTGGTGCTGGTGAGATAAACGGGGTTGATGGTTTTTAATTCAAATGAATATGAGGTGTCGTTTTCGCCGAAAGTAATCATGCCGGCAGAATAATTGTTCTCGTTGGGAATATGCAACAAGATAGACGAATCGCTGGTTTTGTTCAAAGAGGCTCCTTCACATGAAAATTTAAAGCCGGCTTCTTCAAAACCTTCTATAAAATAGAATTTTGTCTGGTCGGCATAGGTGAAATGCGGACGAATGGTGTCGATTTTTCCTTGTACCAAATCGTGATAGGTTTCGTATAGCGAATAGGTATAGTTGACAACTCTTTGGTGCGACATGCCATTGAGATGTATCACCGGTTGCAGTTGTATCTTGCAGCTGCCCTTGTGCAATACCGGCACCAATGCCGGCAATTCGTACGAACCCCTCGCATCTCCGTTGACAGTAACAGATATGTCTTTTATATTATAGGAAGCACTTCCTTGAGTGTTTAAACAAGAAAATGAAACACTATCCACATAAATATATGACGGAATTTCCACTTGCGGATTGCAAGCGACAACGGCTATGCCGAGCAAGAGGAAAACACTGTAAACGATGGCTTTTGTCTTCATAATTTTACGCTCTGACTACATTTTTTCTTTTACCCATTGTGCCTGTCTGTCCATACATTCCATAATCTTGTAGGCCACTTTCAAGGCATTGTGACCATCTCGTGCCGATACTTCGCAAGGCAGATTGTTGAGAATGCTTTTGGCAAACAAACTTAATTCTGTTTGAATGGCATTGACGGCTATCTCGTGCGGTGATTCAATAAAAATACGTTTTTTGCCTTTGTCGGCACCCAAATCTATAATCAATGGCAGCAAGTCGTTTTCGTCTTCCGGCTTATAGTCTCGCAATTGCATGATATTGACTTTCTTGTCGAAAAAGTCCATGCTGATATAGGAATTGGGTTGGAAAAGACGCATTTTCCGCATGTGTTTTAAGGCAATCCGGCTGGAAGTGAGGTTGGCAACGGCACCATTGGCAAAGGTGAGGCGGGCATTGGCGACATCGGGTGTATTGCTGATAATAGGTACCCCGCTGGCACTTACTTGTATCAAATCGTGAGGTATCATACTTAATACAAGGTCTATATCGTGTATCATCAAATCCAATACCACCGATACATCGGTGCCTCTCGGATTGAATTCTGCCAAACGATGGGCTTCGATAAACAAAGGATTGCCTAAGGCATGTTTGGCATTCAAATAGGCATCGTTGAAACGCTCTACATGTCCCACTTGCACCTTGAGGTGATGTTGCTCGCTATATTCTACAATGGTTTGCGAATCTTCCAATCGGGCGGTAATGGGTTTTTCTATAAATACATGCTTGCCCTGACGCATGGCGTCCATCGCCAAGGTGAAATGATAGGTGGTAGGGGAGACAATGTCCACCGCATCGCTGGCGGCTATCAGAGATGCCTCGTCGGGAAATGCTTTTGTTTGATAGGTTTCGCTAATCTCTTTCGCTGTCTCCGTATTCACATCATAAAACCCGACTAATTCTATTTCAGGTATCTGCTTTAAACATTTCAGGTGAATTTTTCCAAGGTGTCCCGCACCAATCACTCCAATTTTTAGCATCTTTGTCTTCCTTTAAGAATAATCTGCAAAGATAACATATTTTTTTTAATTTTATTTCCATTTGCCCGAAATGAATATTATAAAAATTCATCAGATTTCCTGAAATTAATCCCCCCAACCCCCTTAGAAGTGTGAAATGTTCCCCTCTTTAGGGGGGTGCCCGTAGGGCGGGGGATTTTATTCCACAAAAAAAAATGAATATTTTTTTGTTTTGTAAGAAAAAAATGCTACCTTTGCATTATAAATATTTATTCATTTTATTATTTTTTAATTTAATAACATAAAAGCATTCAGGTTGGGGTGTTGTGAAACACCCCTTTTTATTACAAAAAAAATGATCATATTTGTGTTTGGTAGGGACGTGCCATGGCGTGTCCTTACATGGTGGATTTTCGGATG
>DBXJ01000039.1:0-183 GCA_002309475.1 Bacteroidales bacterium UBA1215 | reverse complement strand
GTGCACATCGTCCTTACATGGGATTTATATGGTAATGATTGCATTGTTTTTCCTGAAATTATTTCCCCAAACCCCCTTGGAAGTGGGAAATGTTCCCCTCTTTAGGGGGGAGCCCGTAGGGCGGGGGATTATATTCCGCAAAAAAAATGAATATTTTTTGTTTTGTAAGAAAAAAAGTGCTAC
>DBXJ01000010.1:6799-6933 GCA_002309475.1 Bacteroidales bacterium UBA1215 | reverse complement strand
GAAACCATTCCCGCCGACCTTGTTGTTGTGGCCATTGGTGTATCGCCCAACCCGATTATCCCGACCAACTTCAAAGGTTTGGAAATCTCGAAGAAGGGCACAATCGTCGTCGGTGAGGAGACAATGCAGTCGGC
>DBXJ01000010.1:0-6662 GCA_002309475.1 Bacteroidales bacterium UBA1215 | reverse complement strand
TCCCAGAAATGGGATTCCGCTTTTTTATTGACTCAACAACACAATCGAACAAATGACGTTCGGTTATTTATAATCGAATTGCAACAAAAACTCTTCCGCTGTTACGATTGGCAGTTCGCTAAAAGCGTGAAAATCTCGTTTGTTGTTTGTTACAATAACATCGCATCCTGCGGCTTTCGCGCATTGATATTGCAACATATCCTCAAAATCGCTTGCTTCCGATTTCAATCCCGTATCAAGTTGAATGGCATCACAAGGAAGTACTCCGACTGGTTCCCGCATCATTCTAATCAAGGTGTAAATTTCATCCGCGGGATGGTGGCGCAAGATGTAGCCCATATTGGCAAATGATAAGTATGAAGCAAAAACTTCTATATATCCGCTAATTCCTAATTCAAGAATGCTCTCTGCATAGTCGGCAAATTCACGGTCGAGACCATAATCAAGCAGAATATTGGTATCGAGGAATACACGCTTCATCGGTTCAGAAGGTATTGGGTGCGTTCGTCCTTCAAGTCTTCGTCGGTGAGATTTATGCAGCCGCGCAGCCGTTTTAGTTTGGGAGACACCTTGAGATTTTTGTATTTCTCACGGATAATTGCATCGTTGCTCTTTACTTCAGGCTCATCCATAGTGTCGGTTAGGAAGGCCACAACCACTTGTTTCTGTTCGCGAGTCAAACTCCGAAGCAGTGCCGTGAATGGTGCCATTGGGGTTTCTACTATTCTCTGCGCTAACGCTGTCATCGTCCAAATATTTTCAGTTTCAGTTGATAAAAGTACGAATTGTTTGCGAATAAACAAAAATGGCGAATTAGTGATTATTTCCATTTTGGTATCATTCATCGCCAAATAAAAAAACTGTTGCAATTTTTGCAACAGTCATATCGTGTTCAAATAGCATTCTTTGGTAAAAGAATACGGCGATGGATACCTATAACAGTTACTTATTTGGTTAAAAATCGGAATTTCCGATTTTTCTTTCGGTATTACCAATGATAAGCAAATAGTTTTTTTGTCAATTCAAGTATTATGTGTTAACATTGCATTTGCGTTTCGAAAGAGACGTACATTTTTTCTTGCTCAAATCTCTTAGCCGAACTACCACCTCGAACAAGAGTTAACAAGAGCAATGCAAACACACATTGGAGTGCGCTTTAGAGCGTGGACTTCTCCATAGTGTGTTTGAGGCTGTGGTAGGCCTGGCTAAGAGTATGGCAGGTCTGCGCTCTCTCCATATCATAGAGGTTGTGCAACCAGCGTTTTTTTGAATGGACACAACTTAAAAACGATTGATATGGCAATAATTGACATTGTTAAGTACGAGCAAGAAAAAAAATCCGTATGCTTTTTCTTTATTCACGCCAACCATCTTATGTTTTTTATATGTGAACTCGTTTTGTTTGCGCCTAAATACTTGGCATATAATATATTCCATTTTAAAAACATTTAATACATACCAAAATGAGTTTAGTTGATGTAAGTTGTCCTAATTGTGGTGCCGCAATCCAATTAGACCAAAACAGAGAAGAAGGATTCTGCTCTTATTGCGGCTCGAAAGTCATTGTACAAGAAGCTATTAAAAAAGTAAAAATTGACGATTCTAGAAATTTGCTAAATTATCTTCAATTAGCAGAATCTGCGTATAATAGTAGTAACATAGAAGAATGTTTGAATTATGCCAACAAGGCATTGGAAATTAATTCCCAAAACAGTGGTGCGTGGATATGGAAAATGAAAGCTGTGGATTGTTTAGGATCTATAAAAAATCATTTGCGTATTGATGAATTTCAAGAAACGGGGTTGAAAGCGATTGAGTCAGCCAACGGAAACGAAAATGTAATAAATGAAGTATACGAGCTATTCCTTGCTAAAGCAAAAGTGGTAATTGAATTGTGTGACAAATACATACACGATGTCGAAAATGTTAAAAAATATTATGACAATATGTTGGCGTTAGACTTTTCAAGTGCTAATGAAAAAACCGCCGATTTTGATGATTCAATGATTAGTACACTATGTGTAATATCGGAAAAAGCTATTGGCCTAAAACTATCGGTGCCTGCGGAATTTATAAATGCACATCAGGGTTATATGAATTTTGTCAAAAGTATGGCAGAGTCTTATGTGTCATTTTCTGAAGGATATAATGCTCGCCTAAACATTTATGGACATTATTTAACAGATAACGCAATCACTGCCAGAAAAATCTCATTGAATCGTATTAAAAAGGACTTGCCAGAAAGCTTGTTCGCTAATGTTGACGAATCAAGAATCAACAATGAGAAAAAAGGTAACGGAGGCTGTTATATAGCAACGGCTGTATATGGTTCGTATGATGCTCCAGAAGTTCTTGTATTACGGCAATTCCGCGACAACACTTTGAGTGCAACCGCATTAGGCAGATTATTCATTAAGATTTATTACAGATTGAGTCCACCAATAGCAAATAGATTGAGGAACGCAAAACGTATAAATGCCTTTGTTCGCAGTATTCTTGACAAATGGGTGAATAATCTAAAGGAGAAGTATTAAATAAAAAGGGAATCTGAAGGGTTCCCTTTTTTGATGGATTGGGTTTTATTTCCTCATTTCTCCCTCATATACACACTCACAAATCGTCTTAATAAAAGAGAGTCGTGAATTATCAAAAATGGTAGAATTTGTGAGACTGTGTCTCACTTATATGTATGTATTTCTCAAATATACGAAATGTTACCTCTGGCAAGTTTTTTTCATAGCAATATAACTAATTAGACAACCTATCATCATTGACTCTTCATTGACATTTTGCAGTACCATTGTTCTATATGGCAAAATAATGTTGCGTATTTCCTCAAATTGCTGTTCTACTTGTGTTTCGTTTTACATAACTTGTTGTTTTTAAATCAACATCATTGAAAAATTAATAATTTTTTTTAACGAAAGTGAGATAGAACTTTAAGAATGGGCGCGTTTTGTTTTTTATCTTCTGGGATAACTGGTTCGTCATCAGATTCTAATGCTTGCCATGCCATATCATTCATTCCTATCTCCCAGGCGTTTCTGAACTCAATATCCACAAATTTGAAAGCATCATCAAAACTATTTGGCATTATAATATTATTCTCATTGTCAAGCTGAAATACGGTAAGCCGACATTCTCTAAACCGTTTGAAATGTTGTTCAAATGTATCAAGATTCCAACTGCTATTTGGTGTCATTGTGAGTTTTTGACTCATTGTAGTCATATAACGCATTTTTTTATAGTCTTCTTTTATGATTTTAGGTGCCACACATACCCTATACCATGTTGGGTGTTGATTGTTGATACCTCGAATAATATAGATTACAATTGGCATCTTCCCATCCGCAACCAAATTCTTCCATTCCTCAATTATTTTCTTTCCTTGCACTATATTATCGAACGCAAGACCGAATATTGGCGGCTCCATTTCTAAAAAAGCAAATCCACATCCTTTCCAACCAGCCCCTTTCCAAATACCCATATCCTTGTTAGTACTATAAAATAAACTGTTTTCTTGTTTATCATTATGGTAGCACTGTGGTTTGTATTTAAAATCAGTGTTTATTAATGAATAATTTTTATCTGATTCCTTTTGCCAATCTTCTATTTTGTATTTAAAGTTGTTCCCGAGAACATTAGAAATGGATTGCTTGACTTGTAATAGATTACCAACTCTATCCATTAACTTTTCTCCATCTTGTTTGCTTTGAAGCATTGTTTCCAGTTTTTCTTTCGATATAGCGTTTAGGTTGAAATAGAAAGCAATAAACATAGAAATGCACTCCCATAAGTCCTTGTCATTATAGTTGGGATTGAGCAAGAGTTGGTATTCGTTTGCATTTTCTCGTTTATTAAATACAGACTTATTATCTGTATTAATGATTTCCACAAAAATATTAGGAGTAATCGACAGCACTTCAAACTGTTCCATTGTTGCCAGCATAGCTTCTAAAGTACCCAATAAGATTTCTGCAACAATCTGATTTTGGCAGCTATTTGTGTATTTTACACGTAAAGTACAATTATTTACGGTTGTTTGCAATTCTGCCTGTCCATCAGTGGATATATTCAAATCACAAAGGAATTGCTTGAATATAGGCTGATTAAGCATTTTATCCTGCCACCCGTCTTCTGCAAATATACTTCTTTCCTCTTCTTCCAATTCTTCATCATATCCAAGTGCATATTTTAGGTATTCTGAAGATCGAAATAAACCAGATCTTTCAAGAATGGCTGGAATTGAACCAATTATTGGATTCTTTAAATCTGAAGCTGCAAATCGGCATGCCCAAGCTGCATCGTAAATGAAATTGGTATTATTGAATTGTTCGTTTTCGGCGAACTGACCATTGCTTGAAACTACCATCATCAACTCATACCAATTCAAAAACATTACAAGCCGACCTAACATAAGCTCGATTTCACAAAGTTTTTGTAGAACTGTCAATAACAAATGGGGAATACTACCATTGTTATAGAAATCCCTAAGCAATAAAGATGTTGCTTTGGCCAAAAAAGCCTCTGCACTATATGGCAATCCTAATTCATATAGTGCAATACCCATCATGCCCGAACTCTTTATCAATTCGGTCATACATTCTTCTCTTTCAAAAGGTCGGATACAGAAACTAAGATGACGAACTGCTTGTTTAGCTTTCCGTTTGTCCATAAGATTCATTGCACGATTCAACTCAATTTGGGCCGCAGCCTGTTCAGAATGCGTCTTTTTTAAAAGTGTAGTTAATTCGTCCACAAGATTCTCGTAATTCTGATTGTCCTCGATCACCCTGTTCATTATCTCAACAAATTGAAATTCCATTTCAAAACTGATATCCAAGTGAGATGGAACCTCTAATAATAAAGGTCTAATGGTATCAATATCTTCGTCTATTGGATTATTCGACAAAGCATCATCTATCAGTTTTTGTTGTGCCAGATAAAGCTTTATGAAAAGAAAACTGGATTGTTTATCATTCTGCTGCTCTAATGCATGACATAGTCCTTTTATGTATGCAAGTTCTGGCTCTAATTTTGATTGCTCGAATAAACCATTTCGAGTTATGTTTATCAAATTTGTCAACAAATTCGTCAGTTTCTCAATTCTGGCTACATTTATCTCTTCGTTTATAAATTCTTTTAGTTTAATGTAGTCGGAATACATAAAATCTTTGTCATCAAACCAAAAAAAACAAGTCCAAGCGTGATCATATATGATGTTGAATTGTTGTTGTCTGGAACCATGTAGCGCACATTCACGCAAAGCACGGCTAAAACGACCTTCGGTTTCTGTGCGCGGAAGCCCTAATGCTCTACTAAGCAAGCAAGCTTCTTCCAGTTCATCAACATATCCTGTGTCTAATCCATCAATTGGTCTCAAAATACTCTTTTCAATCTCGTCTAATCTTTCTTTCCTTAGCCTATCTTTTGGACCAACAACTTTGTTCTTTTTTTTATAATCATCAGAAAAATGTAAACAATCCAAAGCAATATCCATACAACCCTGATGAAAAACAGCATTAGCGCACCATAGACCATCGAAGATGCTGACTTCTAAATTATAGTTTTCGGTCAATTCTTTTTCGACCTCCGCACGTGTACTGGACTTTATGAATTGATTGGAAAAGAATAATGCGCGAGTGTATCCACGACCTGTATTGACAATTTTTTCAACGTCACTTTCTACCTTTTGTTTCCAATTTTTCTTACAACTAATAGCAAAGGCCCATTTTTCTTTTCCCCAAGCCCCACCATCGGCCACATACCATTTGTCTGATATATCCGATGACACCTCAAAAGTCTCAGCATCCACTTTTCCATCTCCACCGCCATCTGGACCAGTTTGTGGCTTAATGTTTGGTGTAATCAATTTCATAGCACATGCAACTATAAAATTCTCAAATTCACTTTGCATCTTTTTGGTAGAGAGTATTTCTAGTTGCTTGTCAAATAATTCTTTTGTCAATGGAATTTCATACACAACACTTGAATCAGAAAAATATTGGGGTCTCAATTCTCTATAATATGCAACAAAATCGTGAACACATTTAGTATAATTTACAGTTTCCATTTTTATGTTTATTTATCTTCCTTCCTACTTTTATCTCCTCCTTGTTAACTCATACTACAGTTTATCTATCTTTTTCATTTCTCTGTTCCTGTTTACAAAGTTTCCTTTTTCAGTTTCAGAAAAATCGGCACTTATATGGTTATTTGTATAAGTAAAAAAAAGAGTTTTATACCATTTGCCCAAACAGTTTTTTCCCATCTGGCTTAATGTGCATTACTGTTTTTGTCATTCCCTATTCCTCTTGCTCATAATAATAAGAATAATCAATTCCCTTCATAAACAATTCTCGGTCAGTAATTTGGTTGGTTAGGGCTTGTTTCAGTAGAGATTTGATTGGCTTTGAGTCGGTTGTGCTGGCGTGCATAGCGTTCAGATAGGCTTTCTTGTCGATTTTACTCCAGTCAACACATTGTTTCAGAGAGTGTTTGAAGATTATATCAAGCCAAATTCGTGTGCTGCGGCCGTTGCCTTCCATAAAAGGGTGCGCCATATTCATCTCCACATATTTGTCCACAATCTCATCGAAAGTGGTTTGCGGCATTTGCTCAATAATTTCCAGATTCTGTGGCAGATACTCGGCGCGGCAGAA
>DBXJ01000017.1:12086-12756 GCA_002309475.1 Bacteroidales bacterium UBA1215 | reverse complement strand
CCTTCCTGATCCTTACGGGTTTTGTTCACCTGCAAGCAGGTCGGGTCTATATCTTGATGATACAGTTCTTTCACTATATTGACTAAAGATTGTTGTATTATTTTTTCAAAATTCATATCTATTGTTTATTATAAATTCTTTTTCCGAATATAGCACTGCCGATGCGGACAATGGTGGCACCTTCCTGCTGTGCTATCAAATAATCGTCTGTCATACCCATACTTATTTCTTTGAAATAATCGGCATGCTCAAAATAGGTGGCTTTCAACTCATCGAAATAAGATTTCAAAGTTTTGAATTCCCTTCTTACCTGTGTCATGTCTTCGGTGAAAGTGCCCATGCCCATTACACCGCAAATGCGGACATTCGGGAATTCAGCAAGAGGATGCAGCTGAAGCATTTCTTTTACTTCCTCTATGGAAAAACCGAATTTGGTGCTTTCTTCCGCAATGTGAAATTGTAACAAAACATCCACCGTACGATTGTATTTGGCTGCCAAACGATTCACCTCGGAAAGCAATTTCGGTGTATCAATGCTTTGAATGCAAGATACAAAGGGAATGATATATTTTACCTTATTGGTTTGCAAATGACCGATAAAATGCCATTGTATGTCTTTTGGCAAAGACTCATACTTTTGTGCCAATTCTTGCACATAGTTTTCTCCGAA
>DBXJ01000017.1:0-11986 GCA_002309475.1 Bacteroidales bacterium UBA1215 | reverse complement strand
TGCAAATTTTCAGCTATCTGCTCCATAATCATTTTTTTTGCAAAGATAACATTTTTAGATAACAATATTCAAAATATTATCACGTTATTCTTTATATTTTTTGTTTATGAAGCAATTTATATGGACTATTGTTAAATGTTTGCTGTTTTGGCTGGTGTTTTTCTTTGTTGGAAGGACCCTTTTTTTGATAGTTTATCATTCTCATCTTCACGGAATTGCATTTGTAGAAATTTTAAAATGCTATCCGCATGCTTTGCGTTTGGATATTTCTACAGCCTGCTATCTATTGGTTGTTCCGACTATTTTGTTAGTGATGAAATTATGCTTCAAAACCCAATGGCTCAACAGACTGCTACATGCCACCATGCTGATAGAATTAATTGTTTGCAGTTTGGTGCTGTTAGGAGAAATCTGCGTTTATGGAGAATGGCTTACCAAGCTTAGTTACAAGATTTTGCTCTATTTACGACATCCAATGGAAATTATCGCCACTGCCACCTACGGACAGCTGGCAGGCGGTGTGTTGACAGTGATACTGTTGGTAACGGCATTTTTTATGCTTTACAAAAAATTTGTCTTTTGTAATTTTTCACCGGTAAAAAAATGCTATCTGAAAGCTCCTTTTACTTTGATTGTCTGCGGGGCACTCATCGTTTTAGGCATGCGTGGCGGCTTGGATGCCATTCCGATAACACAAAGTTCCGCCTACTTCTCCCGACATGATATTCTCAATGATGCGAGTGTCAATCCTTCGTGGAATCTGGCATATAGTTTTCTTTACTTTGGCGATTTGGACGCCGACAAATTTCACTATATGGACGATGAAAAGGCAGAAGAAATTTTTGCCAATATCCGTCAATGTGAAAAAGATACAAACATAAATATCATTAACCAACAAAATGTCAATATCGTCATCATTTTGTTGGAAAGCTGGTCTGCCGATTTGGTGGAAAGTCTTAGCGGGACAGCCGGCATTGCAGAAAATTTTGGCCGTTTGGAGCAGGAAGGCATTTTGTTTACCCGCACCTATGCCAACGGACACCGCTCCCAGCAGGCTATTTGCAGCATTTTGAGCGGTTTTCCGTCTGTACCCATGTACGATATCACCGACAATCAGGACAAATACCGACATTTGCCGTCTTTGAGTCAGAAACTCATGGACAAGGGCTATCATACCTCTTTTTATTTCGGCGGCAATTTGGATTACGGCAACATCCGCTCATTCCTTTTACACTGTCATTTTGACACCATTGTGGAAGGTAAGCATATCAATTCCAAGATTCCTCGCGGCAAATTGGGTATTCACGACCAATATATGTTTCAACTGCATCATGATGCCCTCAATCGCATGCAGCAACCATTTTTCTCCATTTTGTTCACCGCCAGCTCACACAGCCCCTACGACCAACCGAAAAACACCCCGGAAGTTGCCATAGAATGTGAAGAGACGCCTTATCTTAATTCTGCAAAATATTGCGACTATTGGTTAGGAAAGTATTTCGACTCAGTAAGAAATGAGCCTTGGTACAAAAACACACTCTTTATTTTAGTAGGCGACCACAGCCACCCCACTCACATAAAAAAAGAATACCATTTTTCCGCCGCTTACCAGCATGTGCCGCTACTGTTTGTCGGAGAGGTGATTCCACAAGCACTGCGGGGAAAGCAAATAGACCAAGTCTGCTCTCACGTAGACCTCGCCTATTCTATTTTGCAACAATTAGGCATCAATAACCATGAATTTTGTTGGGGGAAAAATATATTCAACCCTTATGCACCCCAGTTTGCCTTTTATGAGGCTTGGTCGGGTTTTGGCTGGATACGCCCGAATGCGGAATATGCCAACTTTACCCATGAATATAGTTTTGAATACGGTATCGGCGACAGCACGCTATTTCCGCTACTCAATCAGGAAGGACAAGCCTACCTGCAAAAACTCTACAAAACCTACTTCGAATACTGATTTCCTTTCAGACTGCCTTGCAAACGCTGTCTATCCTGATTCGCTTTGCCCCTTCCGCCCGAGGCGGAAAAGATTGGATTTTTGTCAGCAAACAACATCACCGAAAAACGCTATAATGCCTGTTTGGACATTTGAGTTGTCGTCACTAAAATATACCAGTCAACAACACTGAAAAATGGTTGGAATTTTTTGAAAAATTATAATTTTCTTGATTGTAATAGTTTACTTGTAAACGGATATACTTAATCGGCTGCCAAACCATTCCCACTGAAAAATTTGTCAAGCGTGTTTCTTTAATATCCATATTGCTTTGATAATAGTCACATCTTGCCACACAAGTCCATTTTTTATTGATATGCCAGCCGACAGTCAGATACAATCCTTGCGCATCTATTCCGTTTGTAGAGCCCCCCACCCATTCCGATCGGACAATCAATCCTTCAGGTTTGTCGTAAGACAGACCAATTGCATAGCGATGGTAAAGATATTCTTCAGTATGGGTTATACCATTTGTATCTTGCCATTCTAATTCGGTATTTCCACCATAAAGATAAGAAGCGGAAATTCTTAAATCCTTGACGGGTTGCACGTTGATTCTGGCAACTATGGTTTTAAACCAGTCAATATCTTTCAAATTGATGCCATTGCCATTATAGATTCCCAAATCATAATTCAAAATACAAAATCCGTCTTTTTTAAAAAATCCTCCATAAATATTTACACCCAAATTTCTACCTGTTGTGCCGATTCCATCATAGGTTTGCACCAATTTTCCAATCGCCATCGGAGCATCAATCAATTCGGTATTTTTGGGCAAATAATAGGTATTTTCTATTGAGAACGGAGTTTTGAATTGTCCTGCTTGAACATTCAACTGACGAAAAGGCTTAAATCGCATGTACAAATCTAAAATTTTAGGATTCACAAACTCTATTTGCATACAATAGTCTATCTTTGAAGTAATATCTCCATCCATTTTGAATCTTGCACGACGAATGAGAAACGTATTATTTATGTCGGTATGGTCATCGGCAATATTTTCACCTATATCAAGATTATAGCCCAACTGCAAAAAACCGGAAATTTTAGGTAAATGCGAGATAATTTTCTCTATTTTCTCTATTTTTTCCAACTTGTCCGTTTCACTACTGTAATCAGGAAGACTATCAATTGTTTTTTGTGCTTTTACTGATATTGCAGACAACATTACAAGCGTTGCCACCAACATACTTTTTTTGCTACATTTCATCATTACACTATTTTTTAGTTTTGCGAATTGAATTTTCTGCAAAATTAGGTGAACTGTTCATCTACTCATGTTACCAAATTACAATCTGTTGTCACATTTGCAAACAAATGTCTTGTAACTATTTATTTTTATCTGATTTTGTATCATTTACATGCACAACTTGCCGAAAATAATTTGGGGTTACGCCTGTAACTTTTTTAAAAACCCGATAAAATACTTGCCGATTTTTAAATCCACACATTCCGCCAATAGCATCAATAGTATAAAAATCCAAAGTAGAACTGCTCATGATTTGAATAGCTTCTTTTACTCTATATTCTCCTAAAAGAGTAGGAAAACTTTTTTCCAAATAAACATTGATGATTCTTGAAAGTGTATTTTTATTTGTGCCTAACTTTTTTGCCAACATACCTATATTCAAATCACTATTCAAATAAATTTTATCCTTTTCAAACAAAACTTTTATATCTTGCAATATTTTTTTATCACTTTCATCTATTTGATTTACAGAATATTTATCAAAATTTGTTATTTCTAATTTGGGCATAGGCTTATTTTCACGACGGAGTACTTTTGACATCAATTTTTTATAATCTTTTTGCTTTTTTATATACAAAATCAACATCAACCCTGTCAATGCTATAAAAACAACTTCTAATATTATAAGGCCCAACTTTCCCATTACAAATCAGTTACAATTGAAACAGACAGATTTATCGTTGATGCAGTCCACATTCTTTATGATCGGGATCTTCCCACCACCAGCGTCCGGCCCGAATATCTTCGCCTGGTTTAACAGCACGTGTGCATGGCTGACAACCAATACTTGGAAATCCTTGATCATGCAATTTGTTATAAGGGACATGATTGGCTTGAATATATTTTTTTACATCTTCCTCGCTCCATGCTATCAAAGGATTGAGTTTTACCAATCCATTTACTCGGTCGTTTTCAATAAGTTGCACATTGGTTCTTGTTGTTGACTGAGTCCTGCGAAGTCCACATATCCAAACATCCAAACCTTGAAAAGCACGCTGTAAGGGCTTGATTTTTCTAACATAACAACATCTTTTCCGCTCTTCAATACTCTTATAATAGCAGTCTATGCCACATTCTTTCACCAAATCTTCCACATCGGTATGGTCAGGGAAAAACACTTCCATGTTGATTTTATAATAATCGTTGGTATGACTTATCAACTGATATGTTTCCGGAAACAACCGTCCTGTATCTAAAGTAAAAATACGTGTGGTTTTGTCAATTTTACAAATCATATCGGTTAGCACTTGGTCTTCTAACCCCAAACTGGAAGCAAGGGCAATTTTATTACCATATTTTTCCAAACAATATGTCAAAACTTCTTTTGGTGTTTTTGCGGAAAATTGCTCATTGAGCATTTCTAATTCTTTTTCTGTCAACATTTTTCTTTATTTTATGGAAACAATCATACCAGCACCTATGGTATCGTTGGTATCAGGGTCGATAAATATCAAACTACCCGTAACCCGATTTTCTTTGTATGTGTCAACCGGAACTTCTTCTGAAAGATGCAAAGTAATTTTTGCCATATCGTTCATTTTCAACATATCAACATCTTTTATCTGTTCCAAAGAATTCACATCTAATTTATAGTTAATACATTTAACCATGCCAAAAACTTCTTGAGTGGCAAAACGTATTATATATCGTTTTCTTAATTGTAAACTATCTTCACGCAGCCAACAAACCATTAATTCAAAATCGGAAGATAGTTTTGGCAATTGTTCACTTTTGACAATCATATCACCTCTACTTACATCTATATCATCTTTCAAACAAATGGTAACAGATTGTGGAGCATAAGCTTCTTCAAGTTGGGTTTGAGCAAAATACAATTCCGAAACTATAGATTTTTTGCCACTTGGCAAAATAGTTATAGCATCACCTTTTGCAATTTTTCCTGAGGCGACTCTACCGGAATAACCACGAAAATCGTGAAACTGGTCGCTTATAGGGCGAATAACATGCTGTACTGGAAATCTAAAGGATTTTTTTACCACACTATGACCTATAGGAACCGTTTCCAAATAATCCAACAAAGTCTTCCCTTTGTACCAGAGCATTTTGTCTGATTTTTCCACTACATTGTGGCCAAATTTTGCCGAAATAGGAATAAAAATATAATTTTGAATATCAAGTTTTTTTGCCATATTTGAATAATCTTCCTTGATTTTCAAATATATTTCTTCAGAAAAATCTACCAAATCCATCTTGTTGAGACAAACAACAATGCGTTCAATTCCCAACAAAGAAGCAATATAAGAATGACGGACAGTTTGCTCCAACACACCATGTCGGGCATCTACCAGAATAATCGCCAAATCGGCGGTAGAGGCTCCGGTAACCATATTTCTAGTATATTCTATATGTCCCGGAGTATCTGCGATGATGAATTTACGTTTAGGAGTGGCAAAATAGCGGTATGCCACATCTATAGTAATACCCTGCTCCCGCTCTGCACGCAAGCCGTCTGTCAACAAAGCCAAATTCATTTCCTCGTTTCCACGATTAATAGAAGCTGCTTTCATAGCCTCTAACTGATCTTCAAAAATAGATTTGCTATCATACAGCAAACGTCCAATGAGTGTGCTTTTCCCGTCATCCACACTCCCTGCGGTGGTAAACCGCAACAATTCCATATCTAAATATCCCTTTTCCATTTTGCTTTCTATTAAAAATAACCTGCCTTTTTTCTATCTTCCATGGCAGTTTCAGAACGTTTATCATCGGCACGGCCACCGCGTTCAGTGATACGTGTTGCGGCAATTTCGTCAATAATATCCTCCAAAGTATGAGCTGTTGACAATGTCAACCCCGTACATGTAACATCTCCAATCGTACGGCAACGGACTTGCCTGGTTTCTACTTTTTCAGTTGGTTTGAGTTTCATAAACGGCAATGCTGCCAACCATTGTCCGTCACGTTGAAAGACATCGCGAGTATGCGTAAAATACAAACTCGGCATGGCTATTTGTTCTTGATAAATATATTGCCAAACATCCATTTCTGTCCAATTGCTGATAGGGAATACCCGAAAATGCTCACCTTCATTTTTGTGACCGTTAAACAGATTCCATAATTCCGGACGCTGGTTTTTGGGATTCCACTGTCCAAATTCATCTCTATGAGAAAAAATTCTCTCCTTTGCCCTCGCTTTTTCTTCATCACGACGAGCCCCGCCTATGGCAACATCAAATTTATATTTTTCAATAGTATCCAATAGTGTTACAGTCTGTAATTTATTTCTGCTGGCACTATATCCTGTTTCTTCTTTCACTCTGCCTTCATCTATTGACTGCTGCACCGAGCCGACAATCAAACGAGCATTAAGTTTTTTTACTAATTCGTCACGATAATCCAAGGTTTCTTGAAAATTATGACCTGTATCAATATGTAACAACGGAAATGGCAATTTTGACGGATAAAAGGCCTTATATGCCAAGTAAGTTACCACAATACTATCTTTTCCTCCGGAAAACAAAATACAAGGATTTTGGAATTGCTCAGCAACTTCGCGTAAAATATAAATGGCCTCAGACTCCAATTCTTTTAAATGCGTTATTTTATAATCTTGTCCCATAAACTTGTTGATTAACTGAAAACTCCTAATAAATAATTTTTTGTAAGTTCGTTCTGTGGATTTTCAAAAACTTCTTTTGCAGGACCTTCTTCTACAACTTTGCCCATATAAATAAAAATTGCATAATCGGCAATACGCAATGCCTGCCGCAAAGTATGTGTTACCATTACTATGGTATAATCTTCTTTTAAGCGGACAAACAAGTCTTCCACTATCTTGCTGGAAACAGGGTCAAGAGCAGAAGTTGCCTCATCGGCAAGAATAATTTCAGGCTCAACAGCAATACTTCGTGCCAAACACAAACGCTGCTGCTGTCCGATCGAAAGACCTGTTGCAGGTGTCTGTAATCGATTGCGGACCTCGTTCCAAAGTCCTACTTCATTCAAATAATGAACGACAATTTTATTAAGATCTTTTCGCTTTGTTATTCCATGAATCCGGCAACCGTAAGCAATATTGTCATAAATACTCATCGGCAACGGACATGGACGTTGTGGCACCAAGCCGATGCGACGACGTATTTCAGTAAGATCGTTGAAAGACATATCTGCAATATTTTCACTTCCCAACATTATTTTCCCTGAAATTTTCACCCCTTCGGTCATGTCAATAATCCGATTGAAAGTTTTTAATAATGTAGATTTTCCACACCCTGAAGGTCCTACTATACAAGTGATTTTATTTTTAGGAATTTTTAGGGAAACATCTTTCAAAATGTGATTACCATTGATAGAAACATTCAATTTTTCACAATATAATCCTGAAGAATCTTCATTCTCATGTTTAAACATAGAAAATTCTTCTTTGGTAAAACCATTTTCACTTTTTGCCAGTCTTTTTACAAATAATGTCATGGATATTAGATTTTATGTTTAGAGAATTTATTGGTTAAAAACCGTCCTAACAAACTTATTATCAAAACAATGATTGTCAAAACAAAAGCTGCGGCATATGCTCTTTCTTGCACTTCTACCTGTGGAGCACTCAACTGAAAAAAAATACTCAACGGTAAAGTAGCTGTTTGCTGTGTCAAAGAAGTAGGAATAGAATCGGAGAAACCTGCAGTAAACATAACTCCGGCCGCATCTCCAATTGCACGGCCAACTGATAGCAAAGTGGCTGTAGCAATGCCGGAAAGTATTTGCCTGATTACCAATTTCACCGTTTCCAAACGAGTGCTTCCCAAAGCATAGGAAGCTTCATAAAGTTCATCAGGTACATTCTTGACGACTTCGTCCATACTTCGAATCATTATAGGAATAATCAACAATGTTGTTGTAATAATACCTCCTAACAACGAAGTTCGCATACCCACTGCAATCATCAGCGTAAAGGCAAAAGCTCCATATACAATACTCGGCACACCAAAAAGCACATCATAGGCCAATCGAGCAACATAAGCTAATTTGGATGTTTTTTTCAAATACACATTCAAATAAAAAACAGCCGGAATACTGATTATCAAACCAAGAATAGTTGACGCTCCTACAATATAAATACTTCCGACAATAGCATTCAAAAATCCACCTGACTTGCCTATATAGAAGCCTCCTCCTGGAAGACTTGTCACCATTTCCCATGTAATACATTGCCAGCCGCGACGAATTACAGCCCAAATAATGGCAATAGCAAAGGCGAAAACTGCCAGCAACGACAAATACATACATACGCGAGCTGCAATAGCTGCAACAAATTTTTTACGATGTTTTTTGGGAGAACTTTTCATTTCAGTCGTTTTTACTAATTCTTCTTAAAACAATTCGTGAAGTAAGATTGAAAACCAAAACAACCACAAACAAAATGGTTGCCGCCAACATTAAAGCTGCCTCATAAAGCGGCATGGAAAGCATTTCTCCATAATTATTGGCTATTAAAGCCGGAATTGGATAACATGCATCAAAAATAGAATGCGGAATTTGCGGGACATTCCCACAGACCATTAATACTGCTATTGTCTCGCCCAAGGCTCGTGAAACAGCCAAAACAATAGTGGCAAAAATGCCTGGCAAAGATTTTTTCATAATCACTTTTGTTGACAACTGCCATCGTGTAGAACCAAGTGCTAACGATACTTCCCGCATTGCCATAGGAACAGTGGAAAATATCTCTACAAACAAACTGACCAAAAGTGGCAATATCATAATGCCAAGAACTATTCCTGCTGCTAATACGGTATAACCAGAAGTATAATCCACAAACACAGGTCCTAATTTTTTGCTAATCCATGGCACTACCACCAGCGTTCCCCATACGCCATAGATAACCGATGGCAATGCTGCCAAAATATCCAAAGCGGGATATACATATTTTCTAACTACTGATTTTGCATATTCAGTAAGATACAATGCGGTAAACAAAGAAATAGGAAATGCAATAATGATGGCTATAAGAGTTACCCAAACAGTTCCCATCACAAATGGGAAAAATCCAAATTGGCTTTTTGCAGGTCGCCATTCTCTTGCTGTCAATATATCCAACAAAGACAATTCATTAAATATCGGTGACGACTTCATATAAAGCCCCACACCCATAACCACTACCAGCAACAATGAGAGAATAGTGATGAAAAACATCGCCCCCCCCATTGTTTTTTCTTTTAGCAATCGCTTGCTATTGATATTCATTTATTGATTATTTGCTTTGTAGTTTGTCAAGATTTGCCTGAATTTTTTCGTCATTCATTCTAATGTAGCCCACCGGCTCATTCTTATCTTGACCTTTGCTTAAAACATACTTCAAAAATTCTACTACTACAGGATTGGTTGGAACCCCTTTTGACACCAAATACAAATCACGAGCAGGAGGTGAAGGATATTTCCCCAATGCAATCGCATCGGTTATACCATTCTTTGTATTGTAAAAATATTCATCTTCTGTAATTTTTCCATCCTCATTTATATCAAGAGGAACAATTTTCAAACCCGGATTTGGTTTTTTAGTATTTGCATCATAGGCATATCCAATATTATTGAATCCTATACCATATATATCGTCTTGAACGGCTTTGGCAAGTCCTGGATCGCCAAAAACAGCCGTTCCCGACAGATCTTCTTGCTTTTTGCCAAACCAATTTGCAAAGGTTTCTGCTGCACCACAAGCATCGCTACGGGTATAAACATGTATAGGAGTTTGATCGTTTGTACCTAACAAATCACCCCAAGTTTTGATTGTTCCTGTTATCCATAGTTTTGTCGCCAATTCCGGTGTCAAGCCTTTTTTGAGGATTTCATTTATTTTTGGATTCTTCTCATTGATCGTTGGAACAACTGCATCTTTGGCAACAGCAAATCCAAGAGCACCTTTTGAAATTTCCTCCGGATTCAATTCACGAGAAACCATTCCAAAATCAACCATTCCTGCCAAAGCATCGGTAATACCTTTACCAGCCCCGCCTGCTGAAATATCCACTTTTACTCCTGGATGCAATTGCTGAAACTCTTCTCCCCATTCTACTGCTAAAGGATACAAAGCAAAAGCTCCGGACAAAGAAATTTCACCTTTTAGATCATCCCCTGCAGTCTGTGTTTTTGAAGAATGACTTCCACAACTTGCCAATAAAATTAATAATAGCGATAATGTAAATAAATAAAACTGTCTCATTTTTTATCAATTTGAAAAATTTAATGTTCGTCAAAAAAAATAATAATCCATTTTATTGTAATTTTGGATATAATGAATTTTGAGCAAAATTAGTTATTCTTTTTATTGTAAACGGTTACCATTTTACAATTACAAGTCACTATTGTAAAATAATGACTTGTAACTTTTTATATATACATGATTGTCAACTATATACATATATAATTGTTAACAAATAATACTTTTTGTAATGTGCAACAAAATATATTTTTTACTGCTTTTTTCTCTTTTAAAACCTGCTTATTGCAAAATTATTGCACTTATTTTTTATTAAATAGACTTTCTATTTTGCAGATATCAAATATCATTCATTTCTTATCCGTGTAATTTTTTAATTTTCATTGGGTATAGGTAATTTTATTAATCAAACACGATTTTTACTATTCAGGTTTTGAATAATTTTCTATATTCAAAATTTGTCGATAATAATTAGGTGTTACCCCTGTTACACGTTTAAAAACACGATAAAAAACCTGTCGATTTTTAAATCCACTCATGCTGCTGATGGCATCGATAGTATAGTTTTTATATTTTGAATTTCCCATTAAATTGATAGCTTCTTGCACTCTGTACTCTCTTAATAGAGCAGGAAAAGTTTTGCCGTAATTGGTGTTAATTGCATGAGAAAGAGTTGTTCTATTGGTTCTTAACTTTTTTGTCAACATTTTCATATTCAACTCACTATCTAAATATATTTTGTCTTCTTCAAACAATTTACTCACATTTTGCAGCACTTTTTCATCAGTTGCATCAATAGACGGATTTTTGCTATAATCTAATTTTTCAAATACTTCTAATCGTTTTTCGTTATCTTTCAATATTTTCGCCAGCAATTTTCTATAATCTCGTTGCTTTTGTACATATAAAATAAGCATAACTAATGCTGATATAGCAAAAAAAACTACTAAAACACTTAAATACAATTCCTGCATTTTGAATAAATTTTGTTTATACTTCTTTGAGCATTTGCAGACTGCGTTTTCCATAAACTGCTATACCTCCGAAATGCAATTGCTCCAAAATAGTTATCTTATCTAGGGTTACACCGCCCAAAGCAAATACTTTTTCATCAATTATACCTCTTGCCTGTTCCAAAGTTTCCATTGAAAAAGCCGCACGATAACCTTGTTTGGAAATACTGTCAAAAACGGGGCTTAAAAAGACATAATCCATGTGGTTTTTATATTGGCACACTTCTTCCAATGAATGACAAGAACGACTAACAAGACCTTTAAAATGAGGATTTTTGACAGGATGACGACTATTTATATGAATGCCTGTTATAGGAAAATCATCTACTGCTTCAAAATAATCATGTACACTAATCTTCTCAAAGCAACTTGTTGATAATTGATTCAATAAATGATAAAATTCTTCTTTTGTAGCATTGGGTTTACGAATGTGTACACGGAAAACATGTTCATCAGCACAAAGTCGGCAAATATCCTTGGCCTCCTCTGCATAAAAATCCGCTTCCGTTATACATACCCACTTCATGACAAGTCTAAAATATGCA